>NZ_JBHZCI010000024.1:0-121422 GCF_042755185.1 Streptomyces sp. NPDC059166
CACCGCGCAGCGAAGCAGGAACCCACCCGACACCGCAGCCCTCAACGGCACGGTAGGCGGGAATCGCCGTCCTTCAGGGCGGCGAGGATGTCAAGTGAACGCCTTCCAGACGCAGCCCGGCACGCTGCGATGGTGGCAGAACACCCACCCCGGCCTCCTGCTGCGTGACGCCGGAGGGAGGACGGTCATCGACGAGGGCTGGGACGAGGTGCTGCTGGACACCTCGACGCCGCGCAAGCGCGCGGAGCTCGCGGATGTCGTCGGTGGCTGGATCGACGGATGCGCCGAAAGCGGCTTCCAGGCGGTCGAGCCCGACAACCTGGACTCCTTCGAGCGTTCGGAGGGCAGGCTGACCCGGTCCGGCAACGCGGCCCTGGCCACGGTCCTCGCGGAGCGCGCCCACGCGGCCGGGCTCGCCATCGGGCAGAAGAACACCACCCAGCTGCTCGGGCAGGGCGCCGCGATCGGCTTCGACTTCGCGGTGACCGAGGAGTGCGCGCGCTACGACGAGTGCGGCGCGTACGCCGACACCTACGACGGCAGGGTGTTCGCCGTCGAGTACGAGGGAGAAGGCGCGGGGGACTTCGACGACGCCTGCTCGGCATGGGGCGACGAGGTCTCCCTCGTCCAGCGCGACCTGGCGGTGCTCCCCGAGGGCCGGAAGGGATACATCCACCGGACCTGCTGAGGTCGGGGATGCCTCCCGTACGCCAGGACCGGGCCCGGTGAGCACCGTAGGAATCCCGTGCCCGCCCTTCGCCACCGGCGGGTCGGACGGGGAGCGGCCGCACGGGGATCAGGCCGGACGGTCGGCGTTGTGAGGAGCCCGACGCCCTCCGGCCGGGCACCCCGCACAGTCCGAAGACCGCGTCAGGACTCAGGGTGGCCGAACAGCATGTCGTAGCCCGGCGGGAGCTGGAGCAGTACCCGCTCCAGCAGCGCGTCCCCGGCGGCGTCGGCCACGACGCTGAGAACCGCGCTCGTGTCCCAGGCCGCGGTCCGCTCGTTGGCCCCCTCGATCCACGCGGAGACCGCACGGACGAAACGCTCGGCGCTGAGCGGCTCGGCGGCCTGCAGGGGGTTGAGGAGGATGAGGGCGAAGGTCTCCGGCAGGCACGCGGCGAGCTCGTTCCTCTCCTCGCCGACCACGTGGGCCCCCAGCAGTGCGAGGACCACCCGTGACGCCCGCTCCGCCTCCAGCGCAGAAGGATATTCACCGCGTTCCTGAACGGCTTCCAGGAACGGTTGCCATCTCATGTACGTCACGGATTCCCCTTCGCGGAGCGCGGGCGGAGAGCGGGGCGGGGGAGGGGAAGCCCGTGCCCCGCCCTCCGCGCATCCACCGCATGTCACCCTTGTACCGGTGGTAACACGCCCCCTCGGCGGTGGCAAGCCGAGGCCCGCCCCGCGGCGCCGGAAGCCACGCCGGCGGCTACCACATGGGATAGATGTCCCCGCTCGACATGCCGCTGACCTGCTCGCTCCGGGACTCGAGCCGGTGCGCCTCGTCCTCGAGCCGCTGCCGCTCGGAGGGGTCGCCGGCCTTCTCAGCCGCCCTCTCCAGGTCCTCGGCCCGGTGACGCATCTCCTGGAGGCGCTCCTTGACGTCGTCTGGCTCGCTCATGATCACTCCCTGGGTGGGCTGAGGGGACCCCTCAACCGAAGCAGGCACCCAGGGGTACGCGCATCTCGGAGCGGGCGCCGAAAGTGTGGAGTGACCGTGCGGAACCCCCGTCTACTCGAAGCGGGTCACGTCGCCCGCCCCCCGGCGCACGATCTCCAGTTCGCCCCCGGAGAAGTCGATGACGGTGGTCGGCTCCGTACCGCAGTCGCCGGAGTCCAGCACCACGTCCACGACATGGTCCAGCCGCTCCTTGATCTCCCAGCCCTGAGTCAGCGGTTCCTCCTCGTCCGGCAGGAGCAGGGTGCTGGAGAGCAGGGGTTCACCGAGCTCACCCAGGAGGGCCTGGGTGACGGTGTGGTCGGGGATGCGGACGCCGACGGTCTTCTTCTTCGGGTGCAGCAACTGCCGGGGCACCTCTTTGGTGGCGGGCAGGATGAAGGTGTAACTGCCGGGTGTCGACGCCTTGATGGTGCGGAAGACGTCGTTGTCGACCTGCACGAACTGGCCGAGCTGTGCGAAGTTCTGGCACACCAGCGTGAAGTGGTGGCGGTCGTCCAGGTTCCGGATGGAGCGGATCCGGTCGATGCCGTCGCGGCTGCCGAGTTGGCATCCCAACGCGTAGCAGGAGTCGGTCGGATAGGCGACTAGGGCTCCGGACCGGATGCTCTCGGCCACGTTGGTGATGGTGCGGCGCTGGGGATTCTCTGGGTGCACATCGAAGTACTTGGCCATCCGGCGAGTCTACGACCTCGGGGCTCCGGCTCCCCCTCGGCACAGGTGTGCGAGCAGGCGGGCCGTACGCGCGGGGCAGGCCCCCGCGTCCGGAGCCACGGACTTCGCACCTACGGGCCCGGGGCGCGGGCCGTGCGCGTCGTGCGTCCGGCCCGACCCGAGACCGGACCGCTCGCCCGGCCTCCTCCCGCCCGCCGAGCGGCCGCGCCCCGGCGTCCTCGTCGAGGAGGACGCCGGGGCGCGGAGCGGTCCAGAGCCTCTCGTCTGGATCATGCCGGGCTCGCGTGCCCCGGTGCCGCACCTCGCGGCGTTGTCGTCGGTCCCCGACGCTCTGCGTCGACTCCCTCCTCCGCCTTGCGATGCACGGCACCAGGCCCAGCTTCCTGATCCGGCCTGATCCGAACGAAAGCCCCTGGTGAAGGGCATCAGGCTCCGGAGGCGTCCAGCATCGCCGCCCGGTCGACCACCTTGACGCGCTCACGGCCCTGCTCGGCTCCGAGCGCCTGCTCGTGCGCGTCCAGGCGGTGCCACCCCTCCTTGGTGGTGTAGCGGACACCGCGCTGCTCCAGGTAGTCCACGATCGCGTCGGCCTCCGGCTGCGCGGGCTCGGCCAGCCGTCCTGCCGCGTGGTCCTCCAGCAGGCACGCCACCGTCTCGTTGGCGTCCCCCTTGGTGTGGCCGATCAGGCCGATCGGACCGCGCTTGATCCATCCGGTGACGTAGACCGAGGGCATCGGCTCGTCGCCGGTCAGGACCCGGCCTGCCGCGTGCGGCACAGTGCCGGACACGACGTCGAACGGCAGCTTCGGCAGCTCCTCCGAGTAGTAACCGACCGCACGGTAGACGCTCTGCACGTCCCAGTCCGTGTGGCGGCCGGTGCCCCTGACGTTGCCCGTGCCGTCCAGCTCGGTGCGCTCGGTGCGCAGGGCGACGACGCGGCCGTCCTCGCCGACCACCTCGACGGGCGACTCGAAGAAGTGCAGGAACAGCTTGTGGGGCCGGTCGCCGACGTCCCTGATCGCCCAGTTCTCCAGCGTGGAGGCGACCATGTTGGCCTGCTTGTTCTCCCGGCGGGTGGCGATCGACCCCTCGTCGTAGTCGATGTCCTCGGGGTTGACGATGACCTCGATGTTCGGCGAGTGGTCCAGCTCGCGCAGCTCCATCGGGCTGAACTTCGCCTGGGCCGGTCCACGCCGGCCGAAGACGTGGACCTCGAGGGCCTTGTTCGCCTTGAGGCCGTCGTAGACGTTCGCAGGGATCTCGGTCGGGAGCAGCTCGTCCGCCGTCTTGGCCAGGATGCGCGCCACGTCCAGGGCGACGTTGCCCACTCCGAGGACCGCCACCTTCTCGGCTTCGAGCGGCCAGGTGCGCGGAACCTCCGGGTGGCCGTCGTACCAGGCGACGAAATCGGCGGCGCCGTAGGAACCCTCGAGATCGATGCCCGGTATGTCCAGGGCCCGGTCGGCGTCGGCGCCGGTCGAGAAGATCACGGCGTCGTAGAAGGACCTGAGGTCGTCCAGGCCGATGTCGTTCGGGTAGTCGACGTTCCCGAAGAGGCGCAGCTGCGGCTTGTCCAGGACCTGGTGCAGCGCCTTGACGATGCCCTTGATCCGCGGGTGGTCCGGCGCCACGCCGTACCGGATCAGGCCGAAGGGCGCGGGCATGCGCTCGAACAGGTCGATCGATACGCCCGGCTCCTGGGCGGCCTCGGACTTGAGAAGCGCGTCCGCAGCGTAGATTCCGGCGGGACCGGCTCCGACGATGGCGACGCGGACGGGGCGTGTCATGGAGTGTTGTTCCTTAGGGCGGACGAGCACGGGCAGAGTGCAGCGGAGTAAGGCTTGGCTTACTCCGCTGCCCCCACGGTACGGCCTGCGCTCGACGAACACCGGAGTGGGGCAAGACCTGATGTCGTACATATCTGGATGTATGACGCTTAAAGTCCCTCGATTCCGCGCGCGGAAGGCCGTTCTGCCGTCTCACGTGTGTCCAGGAAGTGAGACAGCGGGTGTGAGGCGGTCCCGGCCGGTGTCACCGCGCGCTTCTCGCCGCCACCGGAGCATGATGGAGGGCGACGATGGCAGCACTTCGACGAGAGGACACAGGGCATGCCGATCGAGGGCGAGTACGAGCCGAGTCCGACGGCGTGGGTCCGTGAGCAGGTCGAGCTGATCGAGAGCTCCGGCGGGACGCGGGGGACCACGATGCGGGGCATGCCCGTCATCCTCCTGACGACGCGTGGCGCGAAGTCCGGGAAGGTCCGCAAGACCCCGCTCATGCGGGTCGAGCACGAAGGCCGCTACGCCGCGGTCGCCTCCCTCGGCGGCGCACCCAAGCACCCAGTCTGGTACTACAACGTCCTCGCCGACCCCCAGGTGGAGCTGAGGGACGGGACGACGAGCCAGGACATGGTCGCCCGCGAGGTGACGGGGGAGGAGAAGGCCCTCTGGTGGGAACGCGCCGTGCAGGCGTTCCCGGACTACGCGGACTACCAGGAGAAGACCGAGCGGGAGATCCCGCTCTTCGTCCTCGCCCCGGCGGGCAAGGGCTGATCCCGGAGCTCCCGTACGGACCGGCAGCGCCACGAACCTGCCGGTCCCGCTGCCCGCTGCCCCCCTCCGGGGGATCCCCGGACCCTCACCGCAGGGTGCGCGTCATCCAGGCGATCTCGCCGCCGTCCTCCACGGAGACACGATCGCGCGCGAACCCGTGCTTCTCCAGTACGCGGAGCGACGCGGTGTTCCACGTCCCCACCGTCGCCCAGAGCCGTCTCCTCCCGGTAGCCCTGGCGGCTCCGAGCACGGCGCCCGCCGCCTCGGTGGCGTACCCGCACCCGTGCGCGCGACGGAAGAACTCGTACGCGATCTCGGGTTCCTCCAGGGTGGACCGGCCGATGATCAGGCCGCAGTACCCGATGAAGTCACCCTCCTGGCGCCGCCGGACGGGCAGCAGGGCGATGCCGGTCATCGTCGTGGCGGCCAGCAGCTCCCCGATGCCCTTCCGCGCGCGCTCGACCGTGTACGTCTCGGTGCCGCGTTCGCGGAGGAGGGCGCTGAACTCCGCGGCATCCGACTCCTCCCACGGGCACAGTGCCAGCCGCTCGGTCTCGAGGTGGAACGGCATCGTCTCGTAGCTGGACATACGTTCACCCTGCCCCACGGGCCGGTCCGACGGCATCCCGTCGGCGCGACCCGCCGGCGGGGCCCCGCGCGGACGGACGGGCTACCAGACGAGCCCGTCCACCATGGCCGCGATACGGCCGCGCTCCCAGGCGCCGTCCGCGACCACCACCCGGTAGCGCCTGGCGAGGGTCGCGCCAGGGGCCAGGACCAGCTCGTCGTGGAAGGCGAAGGAGGGGGCGACCGCGGCGAACGAGGAGTTGCGCACGAACCAGTGCGCCGGGTGCTCGCCGCGCGCACCCGAGTGGTCGTTCTCGGGGGCGTGCACGAAGACGAGCGTCGCGTGCCCGTCGGACTCGTCGTGCTCCCCGCTGTACGCGAGCCAGGGAGCCTGCTGTCCCATCAGCTCCGGCCCCTCCGCGTGCGGTGCGATGATGCTGCCGTCCCGGAATGCGCGCGGCCCCCGCCAGAAGAGCCCGGTGTATCCAGCCGCCGGGCGGCCGTGAGTCGTCGGACTGCCGAACCGCAGCGGCTCCACCCGCCGGTTGGTGATCTCGGACGACCAGGTGAGCGCCCAGCTGCCGCCCGGTTCGTCGATGTCGTGGACCTCGATCCGGCGGATCTCCTCCGCCCACAGTTCCCCGCTCCGGGGATGCCAGGAGAGCCGCTCGGCGATCCGCAGACCACCGGCCTCCACCGACACCTCGTCGAACGCGACGTGGGCCATCGACCCCACCCGCTCCGGCAGGGCTAGGTACCCCTGCCCGTGCACATAGCTGTTGCCGCCCCACAGGTTCGCGCCCGACAGGTGCGAGGCCGTCATCTGCAAGCCCTTGTGCCAACGGTGGTCGTTGGGCCGGTAGCCCGTCACGATCCGGCCCGACAGCGTGCGCAGCGGGTGGATGTACGGCTTCGGGGCCTCCCAGGCGTCCTCGGCCCGGTAGACGTAGCGCAGAAGCTCCACCCCGGTCGCACCCACCGTGACCGAGAGGTGGTCGCCGTGACGGTGGACCACGTCCAGGCGGTTCGTCACGCGCCCGCCCCTTCCCGGACCTCGAGGCGCTCCGGGGCCCATCCGGGGGCGTTGCCGTGCAGGGCGCCGTAGTACGGATCACCCGGAACGATCTCGCCCGCGCGCACGGGCATACCGGTGAAGGCCGACTTGTACAGGGCGGCCACCAGTTCGAGGCTCTTGCGCCCGTCCGGGCCGCTGCTCCTCGGCCTGCGTCCGGCTCGCAGATCCGCGAGGAGGCCCTTGAGCTGAGCCTCGTGCGAACTGGGCACATCCTGCCCGAAGTCCCTCCAGCGATCGGCCTCCTCGGAGGTGACGCCAGGTGCCGGCGTGATCCGCCAGTCCGCGTTCCGGTACCCGTACAGGTGGGTGAGCTCCACCGTCGCGCGCTCGCAGTCGATCCGGATCCTGCTCACCTCGTCGGGGCTGAGCACGCTGTTGACCACGGTCGCCATCGCGCCGCTCTCGAAGCGTACGAGAGCGGTGGACACGTCCTCCGTCTCCACGTCGTGCACCAGGCGGCCGGCCATGGCGCGGATCTCGGCCCAGGGTCCCAGCAGGTCGAGGAGCAGATCCATCTGGTGGATGCCGTGGCCCATCGAGGGGCCTCCGCCCTCACTGCTCCAACTTCCCCGCCACGGAACCGAGTAGTAGGCCGAGTCCCGGTACCACGTGGTCTGGCAGTGGGCGACCAGCGGCCGGCCCATCTCCTCGCGTTCGAGCAGGCCGCGTACGTGCTCGGATCCCGAGCCGAAGCGGTGCTGGAAGACGATCGCGGCATAGGGTCCGCCACCCCCGGACCCTTCCGAGGCCTCGATCGCGTCGAAGTCCTCGAGGGAGGGGCAGGGGGGCTTCTCGCACCAGACCCACGCCCCCGCCCGCAGCGCCGCCACCGTCTGGTCGCGGTGGAAACTGGGCGGCGTGGCGAGGGTCACCAGGTCCGGGCGCTGCTCCGAGAGCATCCGGTCCAGGTCGGTGTACGGATGGGCGATGCCCGCGCCCGCGCAGAACTCCGCCACTCTGTCCGCGTCGACGTCCACCGCGGCGACGACCTCCAGCGGCTGCCCGGCGGCGAGCGCGGTCAGCGCGGGCAGGTGGCTGCCTCGCGCGATCGCGCCCGTACCCACGATCGCGACCCGGATCGGCCGCTGCTGCGAGGAATTGCTGGACGTGGGAAACACCCCTTCAGGCGGAAAAGGACGCGCCGACCTGGTAGCAAGCGCTTTCTATCCGAACCTAGGCTTCGCGCCCGAGGTGGGTCAAGGGGTGGGCGGCCGGAGGTTGTCCTGGCGTCGGGGGAGGGCGGGGAGGCCGCCGGTCGTGCTCTGCCGGTCGTCGCCGGCTCAGGGTGCCCGGTGACCCGGCGGCTGTCCTGGCCGGCCTACGGTCCGGTGGCGCGGCTCCGGCGGGCGGGCGCCCGCCGTGCCCGCCCGTCCGGCGCCGGACCAGGTCAGTTGAGGGTGTCGGGGTCCGGGCCCGTGCGCATGCCGCGGTCCAGTCCCGCGATCGCGTCCATGTCGGCGGCCGTGAGTTCGAAGTCGAACACGTCGATGTTCTGCCGGATGCGCTCCGGTGTGACCGACTTGGGGATGACGATGTTGCCGAGCTGGAGGTGCCAGCGCAGCACCACCTGGGCCGGTGTCCTGCCGTGGCGTTCGGCGAGCGCGGTCACGGCGTCCTCGCCGAGCAGCGCGCCCTGTGCGAGCGGGCTCCAGGCCTCGGTGGCGATGCCGGACTCCGCGTGCAGGGCGCGCAGCTCGCCCTGCTGGAGTCCGGGGTGCAGCTCGATCTGGTTGACGGCCGGGACGAGTGAGCTCTCCTCCCGCAGGCGGTGCAGGTGCGCCGGCTGGAAGTTGGAGACGCCTGCGGCGCGGATCCGGCCGTCGGCCAGGAGCTTCTCCAGCGCGCGCCAGGTGTCGGCGTAGAGGCCGCGTGCCGGGGTGGGCCAGTGGATGAGGTAGAGGTCGACGTGGTCGAGACCGAGCTTGGCCAGACTGGCGTCGAAGGCCCGGAGCGCGGCGTCGTACCCCTGGTCCGCGTTCCAGAGCTTGGTGGTGACGAAGAGTTCCTCGCGGGGGAGTCCGGCGGAGGCCAGTGCGCGGCCGACGCCGGCCTCGTTGCCGTAGACGGCGGCCGTGTCGATGGACCGGTAGCCCGCCTCCAGGGCGCTGGTGACCGCGGCGGTGGTCTCGTCGTCGGGTACCTGGAACACGCCGAAGCCGAGCTGCGGGATCGTGACGCCGTTGTTCAGCGTGACGGTGGGGACCGTGGGCATGGTGGGCCTCTCATGGTGTCGGACGGGGATGGTCCGCGTGCGGTGATTACTGGCGTACACAATAGTTGCGTACGCGGGTTAATGGCAAACGCTGGCACATTCGCTCAAGTCCGGCGCCGTCGCGATCGCCGGTCCTGACGGGAGCACCCTTGCGCCGCACCCCGCGCGCCGGATGCCGACAGGCCGTCGTGGCCCGCTCATGCCGTCCGGACGGCCCCGCTTCTCCGTCCCGGCCGGGGTGCGTTTCCTGGGAATCCCGGGTCGGGGTGCGTGCCGGGGGAATTCCCGGCCGGGCGGTGCTTGTCCGGAGAGGGGGCGGCCGGGAGGGGCGGGTACGCCCGGGCGGTGCGTGTCCGGGGAATCCCCGGGCCGGAGGGGGCTCGCGGCACGTCCCGCCGGGGCCGGCGCTCGCGGAAGCTCGGCCCGGCTTCTCGATCCCGCGGCCGTCCCGCCGGGACGGCGCGTACCCGCGGAAGTCCCCGCTCAGCCCGCGAGGACCCGGACCCGGCCGGGACGTCCGGATGTGCTGAACTGTCCGTGAAGCACCGGATACAGGAGTCAACGTGCACAGCTACAGCCAGCCCGGCGTCGTCCTCACCGACCGCTGGTTCACCGTCCCGCTCGATCACGGTGAGCCGGACGGCGAGACGCTCGAGATCTTCGGCCGCGAGGTCGTGGCGGCAGGCAGGGATGCCGAGGACCTTCCGTGGCTGGTCTACCTGGAGGGCGGCCCGGGTTTCGGCGCGCGCCGTTTCGTGGGTACGGAGGCATGGCTGGGCCGGGCGGTACGGGAGTTCCGGGTGCTGCTGCTGGACCAGCGGGGCACCGGCCTCTCGGCTCCGGCGAACCGGCAGACCCTGCCGCTGCGCGGCGGCCCCGGAGAACAGGCGGCCTACCTGGCGCACTTCCGCGCCGACAGCATCGTCCGCGACTGCGAACTGATCCGCCCCCGGCTCACCGGCGGGGCGCCCTGGACCGTGCTGGGACAGTCGTTCGGCGGTTTCTGCGCGGTGCGCTACCTGTCGGCCTCCCCCGAGGGGCTGGAAGCCGTCCTGATCACCGGAGGTCTGCCCTCGCTGGATGCCTCGGCCGACGAGGTCTACCGGGCCGCCTACCCCCGGATCGAGCGCAAGGTCGCCGCGCACTACGCCCGCTACCCGCAGGACGTCGCCCGCGCACGCGCGATCGCCTCGTACCTCTCGGCGAACCGCCCCGACCACGGTGGTCACACGCTGACACCCGAGGGCTTCCAGTCCCTGGGGATCATGCTGGGCGCAGGCGACGGAAGTCACCGGCTGCACCACCTGCTGGAGAACGCCTTCGTCGACGGGGAGCGAGGGCCCGAGCTCGCGGACGCCTTCCGGGAGGCCATGCGCGCGGCCAACTCCTTCGCGGGCCACCCTCTGTACGCCCTCATGCACGAGTCGATCTACGGGCAGGGCGGATCCCCCACCCGCTGGGCGGCCGAACGGGTCCGCGCGGAGTTCCCGCAGTTCGACGCGGCCGCTGCGCTCGCCGGGGAAGGGCCTCTGCTGTTCACCGGCGAGAGCATCCACCCCTGGCACTTCGACGTCGACCCCGCCCTGCGCCCGCTGCGGGAGACCGCCGAACTCCTCGCCGAGCGCACCGACTGGCCCGTCCTGTACGACGCGGAGCGTCTGGCGGCCAACGAGGTCCCCGTGGCCGCTGTCGTCTACCACGACGACATGTACGTGGACACCGCCCACGCCCTGCGGTCCGCGTCGGCGATCCGCGGCCTGCGCACCTGGGTGACCAGCGAGTACGAGCACGACGGAGTGCGGGCGGGCGGCGAGCGCGTACTGGACCGGTTGCTCGCCCTCGTGCGGGGTGAGGCCGACCGCTGAAGGGCCGGGCCGGCGGGGTGGCGTGGACCGGCGCGTGCCCCGTCAGCCCTGGAGCGCGTCGAGCGTGGCGTCCAGGCCGGCCGCCGAACGCGGAGCGCGGTTGTGCGGGAGTTTCGCGATGACGGCCGCCATGCCGCAGGTACCGCTCACCGCGGAGTAGACGAGACCGGTGCCGA
Source organism: Streptomyces sp. NPDC059166 (assembly GCF_042755185.1). NCBI lineage: Bacteria > Bacillati > Actinomycetota > Actinomycetes > Kitasatosporales > Streptomycetaceae > Streptomyces > Streptomyces sp. NPDC059166. The sequence continues at coordinate 10,804 of NZ_JBHZCI010000024.1, forward strand.
TCCCGGCCGACAGCCAGCGTGCCGCGGGGAATCGGAGCCCGGCCGCCAGGCCCGCCACCACGAGCGCGCCGGCCGCGAGACGTACCTGGCGCTCCATCGGCCAGATCGCCCCGGCGCCCTCCGGGCGTTCCAGTCCGTGCCCGTCGCCCTCCCAGGCGGACGTCCCGCCGGACAGGGTGACGGCGTCGATGTCGGCGTCGGCGAGGATCTCGCACGCACGGGTGGACCGTACGCCCGAGGCGCACACCACGAGCAGGCCGCCGCGGGCCGAGGCCGATTTCAGGGCGGGCACCGCGTCCGGGATGCGGTCGAGCGGAACGTTCAGAGCGCCGGGCACGTGCCCCGACGCGTACTCGCCGGGGGCTCGTACGTCGATGACGGTGAAGTCCTCCAGGCGGGCGGCTGCCTCGGTGGGGGAGAGGGAGGCTGGGCTGATCACGGGCGGGATTCCTTTCGGTGGTCTGTGCGGGGCGTGCCCCGGGAGTCCGGTTGACGCCCGGCTGACCTTCGAGGATACCCCTGGGGGTATGACTGCCTGGTCCGGTCGGCCGCCGGCCGGGGCAACTCCTGGCCCGCCTGCCCCGAACCGCATCCGGAATGCGTCCGTTCACCGGCATCCGGCGGATAGCGTGCCCGGCATGACGGAGCAGCTGGAGCCCATGCCCACGGACTGGCGCCGCGCCCTGGCGGTGGTCGCCCACCCCGACGACCTGGAATACGGATGCGCCGCGGCGGTCGCGGGATGGACCGACGAAGGCCGCGAGGTCACCTATGTGCTCGCCAGCCGGGGTGAGGCGGGGATCGACACCATCGCCCCGGGCGAGTGCGGGCCGCTGAGGGAGCGGGAGCAGCGGGAGAGCGCCGCAGTCGTAGGGGTCGGGGTGGTCGAGTTCCTCGGCCACCGTGACGGGGTGATCGAATACGGTACGACGCTGCGCCGTGACATCGCCGCGGCCGTCCGCCGCCACCGGCCGGAACTGCTCATCACCCTCAACCACCGCGACACCTGGGGTGGAGCGGTCTGGAACACGCCGGACCACCGGGCGGTCGGCCGTGCCACGCTCGACGCCGCAGGCGACGCGGGAAACCGGTGGATCTTCCCCGAGCTGGGTCTCGAACCGTGGGACGGTGTCCGCTGGGTGGCCGTCGCCGGGACCGACCGGCCGACGCATGCGGTGGACGCGGCGCCGGGGTTCGAGAGATCCGTGCGGTCCCTCCTGGCCCACCGCACCTACATCGAGGTGCTGACGGACCAGGACCCGGAGGAGTACTGCCGCACCTTCCTCACCGGGGCGACGCGGGCGGCCGCCGGACGCTTCGGTGGCCGCCCGGCCGTCACCTTCGAGCTCTTCCCCCGCTGAGGCCGCGGGAGCCGCCGGGCCGCTGATTGACAAATGGTGTTGCTGATTCTGCAATTGGGTCATGACGGAACAGGAACCCGGCCGGAACCGGAACCCGGGGCAGAACCCGAACCAGGACGATCCCGACCTCGACGCCGTGCTGACCGGCGTGGGCCCTCGGCTGCGACGGCTGCGAAAGGACCGGGGTGTGACGCTCGCGGGGCTCGCGGAGGCCACCGGGATCTCCGTCTCCACCCTGTCCCGGCTCGAGTCCGGCGGGCGCCGCCCCAGCCTGGAATTGCTGCTGCCCATCGCCCGCGCCCACGAGGTGCCGCTCGACGACCTCGTCGGCGCGCCCCCGGTCGGTGATCCGCGCGTCAAGGCCAGACCGATCGTCCGGGACGGGAAGACCTTCCTGCCGCTCACCGCCCGCCCGGGCGGCCTGCAGGCGTACAAGGTCGTACAGGAGGCGCCATGCGCCGAAACGCCCGAGCAGCGCACCCACGAGGGGTACGAGTGGCTGTACGTACTCAGCGGCCGGCTCCGCCTCAAGCTCGCGGAGCACGATCTGGAGCTCGGGCCCGGTGAGGCCGCCGAGTTCGACACCAGGCTGCCGCACTGGTTCGGACCCGCGGGGGACGGGCCGGTCGAATTCCTCAGCCTGTTCGGGGCCCAGGGGGAGCGCATGCATGTGAGGGCCAGGCCGAAGCGCTCGTGACCGCGTGCTGAACCGAGGGGCGCAAGGTGTTCCCAGGTCGGCAAGCGACCGCTTAGTATGCGCCGGAGCAGTGGTAATGCCGACAGTGTTGTGGAGGCCCCTCATGCAGGCATGGCGAGTGCACAGGAACGGCGAACCGAGCGAGGTGATGGAGCTCGAGGAGACCGGCCGGCCGGCCCCCGGTGACGGCCAGGTGCTGCTCAAGGTGCGCGCGGCGAACATCAACTTCCCGGACGCGCTGCTCTGCCGGGGCCACTACCAGGTGAGGCCTCCGCTGCCCTTCACCCCCGGAGTGGAGATCTGCGGCGAGACCGAGGACGGGCGCCGGGTGCTCGCCACCCCCTCGCTGCCCGAGGGCGGTCTCGCCGAGTACGTGGTCGCCGACGAGGCGTCCCTGCTGCCCGTTCCCGACGCCCTCGACGACGCCGAGGCGGCCGCCCTGCACATCGGCTACCAGACCGGCTGGTTCGGACTGCACAGGCGGGCCCGCCTGCAGGCCGGCGAGACGCTGCTGGTCCACGCGGCAGCCGGCGGCGTCGGCAGCGCCGCCGTCCAGCTGGGCAAGGCGGCCGGTGCCACCGTCATCGGGGTCGCCGGAGGGCCCGAGAAGGCCGCGATCGCCCGCGAGCTGGGCTGTGACCTCGTCATCGACCGGCACAGCGAGGACATCGTCGCGCTGGTCAAGGAGGCGACCGCAGGACGCGGCGCCGACGTGGTCTACGACCCGGTCGGGGGCGACGCCTACGCCAAGTCCGTCAAGTGCATCGCCTTCGAAGGACGTGTCGTCGTCGTCGGATTCGCGAGCGGGACCATCCCCGCGCCCGGCCTCAACCACGCCCTGGTGAAGAACTACTCCGTCGTCGGACTGCACTGGGGCCTGTACAACACCAAGGACCCCGCCGCCGTACGGGCCTGCCACGACGAGCTCACCGAACTTGCCGATCGGGGAGCCGTCAAGCCCCTGGTCAGCGAACGCGTCCCCATGGCCGAGGCCGCGCGAGCCGTGCAGCGGGTCGCCGACGGGACCAGCACCGGCCGAATCGTCGTCCTGCCCTCCGGAGGCGCCCGATGAGCACAGCTGTCGACGCGGCACAGGTCCGCCGCCTCACCCAGGACCTGCTGGCCGCACACCCGCCCGCCACCACGGGACGTACGGAATTCCTCCGGGCGCGTTTCGACGCGGGCCTCGCCTGGGTGCACTACCCCGTCGGCCTCGGCGGGCTCGACGCACCGCGTTCCCTGCAGCCCGTCGTCGACGCCGAGCTCGCCGCCGCGGGGGCGCCCGACAACGACCCGCGCCGCATCGGGATCGGGCTCGGCATGGCGGCCCCCACGATCCTCGGCTACGGCACCGAGGAGCAGAAGAAGCAGTTCCTGAAGCCCCTGTGGGTCGGCGACGAGGTGTGGTGCCAGCTCTTCAGCGAGCCCGGTGCCGGGTCCGACCTGGCCGCTCTCGGCACACGCGCCGTCAAGGACGGTGACGACTGGGTGGTCGACGGGCAGAAGGTCTGGACCTCCAGCGCGCATCTCGCCCGGTGGGCGATCCTGATCGCCCGCACCGATCCGGACGTCCCCAAGCACCGCGGCATCAGCTACTTCGTCTGCGACATGACCGACCCGGGTGTCGAGGTCCGGCCGCTGCGTCAGATCACCGGGGAGGCCGAGTTCAACGAGGTCTTCCTCACCGGCGTGCGCATCCCCGACGACCGGCGGCTCGGCGCCGTCGGCGACGGCTGGAAGGTCGCGCAGACCACCCTGATGAACGAACGCGTCTCCATCGGCGGCTCACGCATCCCCCGCGAGGGAGGCATGATCGCCACCGTGGCCAGGACCTGGCGCGAACGGCCGGAGCTGCGCACCCACGACCTGCACCAGCGACTGCTCACCCTGTGGGTCGGGGCGGAGGTCGCCCGGCTCACCGGGGAGCGGCTGCGCCAGCAGCTCGTGGCGGGCCAGCCCGGCCCCGAAGGCTCCGGGATGAAGCTCGCCTTCGCCCGGCTGAACCAGGAGATCAGCGGTCTCGAGGTCGAACTCCTCGGCGACGAGGGCCTGCTGTACAGCGACTGGACCATGCGACGCCCGGAACTCGTCGACTTCACCGGGCGTGACGCCGGATACCGCTACCTGCGCTCCAAGGGCAATTCCATCGAGGGCGGTACCAGCGAGGTCCTGCTCAACATCGTGGCCGAGCGCGTCCTCGGCCTGCCCGCCGAACCGCGCAACGACAAGGACGTCGCCTGGAAGGATCTCGCACGATGACCGCACAGACCGGAACCGCCCAGGCACCCGACCTGCTCTACTCGGAAGCGGAGGAGGACCTGCGGTCCGCCGTACGGTCGCTGCTCACCGACAGGGCCGGCCCGCCGTCCGTGATCGCCGCGATCGAGTCCGACACGCCGTACGACCCGCGGCTGTGGGAATCGCTCGCCGCGGGGATCGGCGCGGCCGGGCTGCTCGTGCCGGAGAAGCTGGGCGGGCAGGGCGCCTCCCACCGTGAGGCGGCGGTCGTCCTGGAGGAACTCGGCCGCAGCGCCGCCCCGGCCCCGTACCTGACGAGCGCCGTCGTCGCCACGGAGGTCCTGCTCGCCCTGGGCGCCGAGGACGGACCTGCGGCGGAGCTCCTCGGCGAACTGGCCGCGGGCACCCGGGTCGCCGTGCTCGCCGTGCCGCTCGCCACCGCTCCGGCCGACGGCGCGGCCGCGATGACCGGCACCCTCGACCGGACGGTCACCGGTGTCGCGGAGGCCGCGGTCGCCGATGTGCTGCTGGTCCCCACGGCCGAGGGCCTGTACGCGGTGGAGACCCGTGCGAAGGGCGTCACCGTACAGCCGCTCGTCCCACTCGACCTGACCCGCCCGCTCGCCGCCGTCACCCTCGCAGGGGCGGACGGCACCCTGCTGGCGGACGCCGGACCGGCGGCGGACGCGGTCGCACGGGGCCTTCTGGTGGGCGCCGGCCTCCTCGCCTCCGAACAGCTCGGTGTGGCCGAGTGGTGCCTGTCCGAGACCGTCCGGCACACCCGTGAACGTCACCAGTTCAACCGGCCGGTGGGTTCGTTCCAGTCCCTCAAGCACCGGATGGCGCAGCTCTGGCTGGAGGTGGTCTCCGCGCGCGCCGCGGCCCGCAACGCGGCGGACGCGCTCGCGACCGGCAGCCCGGACGCCCCGCTCGCCGTGGCGGTGGCACAGGCCTACTGCTCCGGGGTCGCGGTGCACGCCGCCGAGGAGTGCGTACAGCTGCACGGTGGCATCGGCATGACCTGGGAGCACCCGGCCCACCTGTACCTGAAGCGGGCCAAGGCCGACTCCGTCGCGTACGGCACCGCGGGCCGGCATCGCGACTCGGTGGCCGCGCTGACGGAACTCCCGGCGCCGTAGGGCCGTCCCGGGGCGGGGCACGTGGGATCACGTACCCCGCCCCGGCCGTGCCACGGGCCGGAGGGCAAAGCAGCAGAACTCCGGGGGCAGAGCAGGCGACGGGCGGACGACGGGTCCTCCAACTCTTGTCAGGTGCAGGCTATTCGGGCATCCGGTGCGCCGATACTCGACGGGTCCGACGTCCGCTCTTCCCCCACCGCTCCAGGGAGAGACCCCCATGGCACGCCTGACCCGTCGCAGAGTCGTCACCACCGCCCTCGCCACCGCCGCCGCGGGAGCGTTCGTCCCCGCACAGCCGGCCGCCGCCGCGCCCGCGCGCCCCCGTGCCCCGCGCCCGCTGGAACGGGCCCACGCGCACAACGACTATCTCCACCCGCGCCCTCTGTACGACGCCCTCGCGCACGGCTTCACCAGCGTCGAGGCGGACATCTTCCTCGTCGGAGGCGAACTGCTCGTCGCCCACGAAGCCGAGAGCCTCGACCCCTCGCGCACCCTCGTCTCGCTCTACCTGGAGCCCCTGCTCGCCCGGGTCCGGGCCGACCACGGGTCCGTCCACGCCGGGCACCCCGGCCCGCTGCAGCTGCTCATCGACATCAAGACCGACGGAGCCGCCACCTACCTCGAGCTGGACCGGGTGCTCCACCGCTACCGCCACATCCTCAGCCGCTCCGTGCACGGCCGGGTCCGTGCGGGCGCCGTCACACCCGTCATCTCGGGGGACCGCGCCGCCCGGATCCCGATGGAGGCCCAGAGCACCCGCTACGCCTTCTACGACGGCCGGCCGGAGGATCTCGGCACCTCCGCCCCCGCCTCCTTCATCCCGCTCATCAGCACCAACTGGGCCACGAGCTTCGCCTGGCAGGGTGCCGGTCCGTTCCCCGCCGCCGAACGCGAGCGGCTGCGCACATTTGTGACCACGGCCCACAGCAGCGGCCGGCGGGTCCGCTTCTGGGGAACGCCCGACCTCCCCGGTCCTGCCAGGGACGCCGTCTGGACAGAACTGCTCGCGGCGGACGTCGATCACCTCAACACCGACGATCTGCCCGGTCTCGAAGCCTTCCTGCGCCGACGCGAACCGGCCGGCCGACGCAGCTCCTGACCCACCTGCGGACGCCTCGGACGGTCACCGAGCGTCAACACCCGTTCGGCGGACACGCCAGTGCGCCGAACGGCCTCCCCGCTGCGCCACACTGGCCGCCGAATGCCGCAATTCCGGCGCGGCGGAGGAGGTTGGCCATGGCCGTTTCGATCTCGGTGGTACTGCTCCTGCTGATCCTCGCAGTGATCTTCCTGCGCAACGGCGGGCTCAAGGTCTCGCACGCCATCGTGTGCGCCCTGCTCGGTTTCCTCCTCGCGGGTACGAGCATGGCCCCCACCATCCACGAGGGGATCACCGCGACCGCGGACGTGGTCAGCGGCCTGCGCCCCTGACCCCTCGCACTCTCCGGGTACGGGAGAATGGGGACCGAACGTGACGGAGTGCCGCACGTGACCCCGCCAGGACGATAACGTCGTCCGAGGGGCTGCGCGCACTTCGTCGACATGGTGTGGACCTGACCGCCCCCGCCGCGTACCTGGAGACCGCCGCAATGTCCTTCCCGCCCCCCGGACGCCAGTCGGGCGCCGCCCACCACGAGTACTGCAACAACGCCCTGTGCTGCCGCTGCCAGCAGCGCCAGTGGACCACCAGGACCGGTGACGAGCGACTCTGCGGCCCCTGCGCGGCCTGCTGCCGCGACTGCGGCAGGGCACCGGCACCCCATGTGGACGGACTCGACGACGGTCTCTGCGCGGACTGCCGGGGCATGTGCGGCCGGTGCGGCCGTGCCCTGCCCTCGGAAGGCGCGTGCGCCTGCCGCGAGTGGCGTCAGCGAGCGGGCGGCGATCCAGTCGGATACATCGTCCAGGCGCTTCCGCAACCGCTGGTCCAGGCACTCGGCCACCGGCACCCCCGGACGGTGTACGACCTGATCCACCAGGAACTCGCCAGGCGCACCCCCGACCAGCTTCTCGAACGCGTCGAGCGCAGATGGAACGTCCGGTGGTCCCACGCCCTGCACGAGAAGGACGAGGACGGCCGCCGCCGCTGGGCCCCCCAGGAGATCGCCGAAGCCCTGGTCGGCCCCGGCCCCTGCCCGAACCCCAGGTGCGAGGACGGCTATCTGCTCGACGGCGACACCCCGTGCGGCCAGTGCCTGCGCCCCACCCACCGGTTCGTCACATCGGTGGCCGAACGCACCGCGACCTCCGACCACGCACGGGCGACCGCGGCGCAGATCCGGCGGGCACTCATCGAGGGCCGTTCCGTGAAACCGGGCAGACGGCGGCTGCCCGACTGAGTCCGGTCAGGACGGCAAGGACGGGCGGCCGGTGACGCCGTCAGGCGAAACCGAAGATGCGTGCGATGAAGAATCCGGCGACGACTGCCGAACCCAGGAGCACGAGTGCGGCCCAGAAAGCCGGATGCTCCCAGATCCCTCCGTCGGCGCGTTCGACATGAGCTTCGCTTATGCAGCCCTCCACGGGAGGTGTCTCCGTGGGCGGCGTGAGTGAGACGGCCATGACTCCACCATCCCTCCGCACGGACCGGAGCGCCTCTCCGGGCCGGACGGCACCCCGGGAGGCCGCCGCCGACGGCGGCACCGATACGTCCGTACGGAGTCCGGGGCGCCCCGGAACCGCTGCGGGAGGGCGCTTCCGGGCACCGTCAAGGAATGCCTGCCGTTTCCACACCCGAACCCGTGGTGAAACTCGTCCAGCGCACCACCGAGCCGGCCGCCGTCCAGACACTGCGGTCCACGGCGGCCGCCGTGATCGCCTTCGTGGTGGCCGAGTGGACGCTGCCCGACCCTCACCCCTCGCCCCTGACCGCTCCTCTCACCGCCCTCCTCGTGGTCCAGGTGACCCTCTACGCGACCCTCACCACCGGAATCCGGCGTGTCAACGCGGTCGTGGTCGGTGTCCTGATCTCAGGCGGGTTCAGTGCCCTGGTGGGGCTGAGCTGGTGGAGCCTGGGCCTGACCATCTTCACGTCCCTGCTGATCGGACGCCTCGTACGGGTCGGTGAATTCGTGCCCGAGGTGGCCATCAGCGCGATGCTCGTCCTCGGTGTCTCCCAGGTCGCGGCCCAGGCGTGGGAGCGAGTGTTCGAAACCCTGATCGGTGCCGGTGTCGGGCTCCTCTTCAACCTCCTGCTGGCACCGCCGGTCTGGGTCGAGTCCGCCGGTGTCTCCATCGGCGGCCTGGGGAAGCGGATGGGAACGATGTTCCGCGCCCTGGGGGAGGAGATCGGCGGCAACCATCCCGTACCGGAGGCCGCCGCACGGCTCCACGAAGCCCGTCGCCTGGACCACGACATCGTCGAGGTGGACGCCTCGCTGCGACAGGCGGAGGAGAGCCTGATGCTCAACCCCCGCGTCAAGGAGGGACTGCTCAACCGAGTCGTCCTGCGGACCGGTCTCGACACACTGGAGATCTGCGCCGTGGTGCTCCGGGTCCTGACACGGACACTGACGGACCTCGCGAAGGCACGCACCGAGGAGACGCTCTTCCCGGACGACGTGGCCGACGGCCTGACGGAACTGTTCGGCCACATGTCCGACGCCGTCGAGGGCTTCGCGACGATGATCACCACGCCGATGGCCGACAGCGGTGAGGAGGCGGAGGAGCGCCTGGCCGACGCGCTCTCCCGCAGTCGTGAGACCCGGGACCGCGTCGCGGACCTGCTGCTCGAGGACGTGCAGGAACACCCGAGGCAGTGGCAGTTGCACGGGGCGCTGCTGGCCGAGGTGGACCGCATCCTCGACGAACTGGACATCGGCAAGCGATCGGAACGCCTGGCCGAGGAACTCGACCGTCGTGCGGCCCAGGCCCATGAGCGCCACCCGCGGCTGCGGACCGTCTCGCGTCGCCTCCGCGGCGCGACCCAGGCACGGCTCCGGATCAGCGAGTGAGGTGCTTCGGCGCCCTCAGTCCGGGGAGCGGGGCTTCTGACGGCGGCGGTGGCTCGTGTCGCACCACGGGTAGATCCGGCTGCGCCGGCACATGCAGACGGCCACGACGAAACGGTCGGAGACCGCCACGCTGCCGTCCGGGCAGGTGACCTCCACGGGGCCCTGGACGAGGAGCGGCCCCTCGTCCCCCAGGGTGATCCGGCACCTGTGTTCAGGAGTGTTCGGCACGGACGACCACCAGCTCCTCCATCGTGTCCGACTCGGCCATCAGCCCCGTCTCCCGGAGCCAGCGCAGTCTGGAGCGCAGCACCGGGCCGAGCGGCACCGAGGCGCGTTCGCACACCCGGGCCCGCAGCCCCGCGTCGGCCAGGCGGCGCAGCGTGACGTCGCTGTCGCAGAGCCCGGAGTGCACGAGAAGCAGCCGGCCGCCGGGACGCAGCGCCGTGGGCGCGACGCTGCAGATCCGGTCCAGGACGGCCCTGCCGTCGGGGCCCGCCTCCCACGCCCGCGCGGCGCCGTGCCCGGGGAGGCATGGTTCCGGTGAGGGCACGTAGGGCGGATTGCAGACGATCAGGTCGTACGACCTGCCGGGCAGTGCCGACAGGAGGTCACTGCGCAGCACGGTGACACGACGGCCGTGGACCAGCGAGTTCAGCCGAGCGGTCAGGACCGCGCGTCGCGCGATGTCCACGGCCGTCACCCGCGCGCCCAGCCGCGCGGCGTGCAGGGCGAGCGCCCCGCTGCCCGTGCCGACATCCAGCACCTCGGTGCCGGGTGGGAGGCGCTCCTGATCCAGCGCGCCCATGAGCAGCCGGGTGTCGTGCTGCGGTGTGTACACGCCCGGGAGAGTCATCAGGCGGGCCGTACGCATGTCCTCGGTCAGTGCTGCGGATATCTGCGGCTCCCTTCGGTCCTTCGTCGTCGTGAGGTCCTGCAGGTGTTCGGAAGGGCGGTGGGGCGGACGGTCAGGACCTGCCCGCACGCCAGTCGGACAGCATCCGGTCCCCGAGCCGGTCCTCGAGGAAGGACGTGGCCGTGATCCCGAACGCGATCTCGGCCTCCAGCCCGGGGTCTTCCTCGAGCAGGCCCCCGATCACCTCGCGGCGTACGACCTGCTCGTGGACGGCGTCCGCCTCGACGTGCTCCGTGTAGAAGAACTCGGCAGCCGGGCCCGCGCCTGCCCGGGCCATCGCGTGGGCCAGGCGTCGCGAGGCGGGTGACGAGGTGATCTCCACGGCGGCGAAATGGCCCACCAGCACCCCTCGCAGCCGGCGGTGCAGCCCGGTCAGCGACATCAGGTTCACCAGCGCGAGCATGGGCGCGTGGCCGAGGTCCAGATAGCGGCCGTACGCGGTGTCGAGGCCCAGGTCGTTCATCAGGCCTGCGTACAGCCGGGCGTGGACCCGGTCCGCGCGCCCGGCGCCGAACTCGTCGTACTCGATCGCGGCCATGCCCGCCTTGGCGCGGCCACCGAGTCTGGGCAGTACCCAGGCGTGCGGATCGGCTTCCTTGAGGTGGTAGAGCGAGCGCTGCTTCGCGTACTCGCGCAGGTGCCGCAGTTCTCCCCGCTCCTGGAGGAACCATGAAAGCCCTTCGCCCCGGACCGGTTCCGTGAGGAGAGCCCCGACGATGTCGTCGAGGCCGGCGTCGGGTGCGGCGTCCCGCCGCAGCGCGCCGAGGAAGCGCCGTTCGAGCGCCGCGCGGACCGCGAGGAGCGGCGGGTCCCACTCCAGCTCGGCCGCGACGCCCTCGAATCCCCGGTAGTGCATCTCGTAGCAGACGTAGAGAGCGAGCTGGAGGTCGTCACCGTAGGGCTCCGCGGTCAGGGCGGCCTCAGGATCCGGGAGCGGGCCGTCACCCCGCAGATGGCCGATCACCCCGTCCGAGAGGGACCCGCGGGGTCTGGGAAGGCAGGGGCCGGTGCGGTCAGCGGACATCGTTCCTCCTGCTCCGGTCAGGTGCTCCGGAGTCGCACGGACAGCGTGATCGACTCTACGCCGGACGCCCGCGACCGGCTCGTCCTGCGCCTCGCGCCCGTCCTCCCGCGCCCATGTCATGAAGCGGCGACGGGGTGCCCTGCCGCGTCACCCCGCGCCCCTGCTCCTCCTCCCGCGCTCGCCGTCCCGGGCTCGTCACCCCTCAGCACCGGTCCACGCCAGAAGACGCTCCGCCGTCCACGTGGTGACGACGCGGTCGGCGGGCACCCCGCACTCCTCCGCCCGCGCGCAGCCGTACGCCTGCCAGTCCAGCTGACCCGGGGCGTGCGCGTCGGTGTCGATCGAGAGCAGGGCGCCCGAGGCGACCGCCAGGCGCAGCAGGTCGCGCGGTGGATCCAGCCGTTCCGGGCGGCAGTTGATCTCCACCGCCGTCCCTGCCTCCGCGCAGGCCCCGAACACCTCGTCCGCGTCGAAGTGCGAGGGGGGACGGGTCTTCGCGCCCATCAGCCGCCCCGTGCAGTGGCCGAGGATGTCGGCGTTCGGATTCCGCACCGCGGCGACCATCCGCTTCGTCATGGCGGCCCTGTCCATGCGCAGCTTCGAGTGGACCGAGACGACCACCACGTCGAGCCGCTCCAGCACGGCGGGGTCCTGGTCGAGCGAACCGTCGGGAAGGATGTCGCACTCGATGCCGGTGAGCAGCCGGAACGGTGCCCACCGGGTGTTGAGTTCCGCGATGACGGCAAGCTGGTCCAGCAGTCGCTCGGTCGACAGACCGTTGGCCACGGTGAGCCTGGGGGAGTGGTCCGTGAGCACCGCCCATTCGTGGCCCAGCGCGGCGGCCGTCCTGCCCATCTCGTCGATGGGGCTGCCGCCGTCGGACCAGTCGGAGTGCAGATGGCAGTCGCCGCGGATCTGGGCCAGGAGCGCCTGTCCGCCCTGTGCCAACGGGGCCGACGCCTCGTCCTCGAGGGAGACGAGGTAGGCGGGCGCCGCTCCCTCCACCGCCTCACGGACCACCTTGGCCGTCTTCGGCCCGATGCCGCGCACCGTCTCCAGCGAACCGTGGGCCGCGCGCTCGGCGACCTCGTCCCGGTCCATCGCGTCGATCGCCGCGGCGGCGGTGCGGAAGGCCTTGACCCGGTACGTGGCCGCCTGGGAGCGCTCGAGCAGGAAGGCGATCCGCCGCAGGGCGTGAGCCGGGTCCATGTCAGGGCCGCGCGGTGTGCTGGGGGTGGCCGTGCGTCCGGCGGGCTTCCTTCATCGCCGCTTCGTACAGGTGCCGCCGCCCCCCGGCGAGCTCGCGGCGCAGCCGCTCCTCGACCTCGGCGAACGGCCGGTAGTAGGTGTCCTCGTACTCCTCGACCAACTGGAAGGTCCAGCGGCCGGGAACGACGTTCCGGCCCACGATCTCGCGTTCCACCAGATCGGCCTGCTCGGCGTGACCGGCCATCCGGAGCAACTCGACCGCCCGGTCCAGCGCGAGGTCCGCGCCTCCGGTGAGCTGATGGAAGCCGTAGAGCTGCCCGCGGGCACGTTCCACGGTTTCCAGCGCCTCCGACAGCGCACCGAGCGCCTCCACGGTCGTGTCCACGGCGCCGGCCGGTCCGAGGCGTCGCGCGTCGGGCCCCTGGGAGTCACCGCTCTCGCTCATGCCTACGACTCTGCACGCGGCGGTCCGCCGCGCGCAGGACGCGCGGGGCGAACGGGTGAAGCCGGACGGCCGGGCCGCGAACGGCTCGCACCGCTCGCAGGTCCACGTACCCGGCAGGGTCTCGGCCCCGCTGCGGACCGGCCCGCGACCCACGGCGCCTGCGGATACCGGCGGCCGCGCCTTCGCTGCCGAGGCGGGCGGACGGCCCGCGTGTGATCGATTGGCGGTGCCCTCCGGTCCGTCCTACCGTCGGGGAGTGAACGATTCGCGTTCACCGTCTGTACGCACTGCCGACCCGATGGCACACAGACCTATGACCTCTTCCCGAGCGAATTCCGCGCCCGTTGCCGCCTCCCCCGAGAAGGGCCGCGGCAACGGCATCGCGCTGCTCATCATCTGTTCGTGTCAGCTGATGGTGGTCCTCGACATCACCATCGTGAACATCGCCCTGCCGCACATCCAGACCTCGCTCGGCTTCTCGACGGAGACCCTGTCGTGGGTGATCAACGCCTACACGCTGACCTTCGGCGGGCTGCTCCTGCTGGGTGGGAGGCTGGGCGACATCCTCGGACGCCGGAGGGTCTTCGTCTTCGGCGTCCTGCTCTTCGTGCTCGCCTCCTTGCTGGGCGGACTCTCGCAGGAGTCGTGGCAACTGCTGGCGGCCCGTGCGCTGCAGGGGGTGGGCGGGGCCATCGCGTCACCGACCGCGCTCTCCCTCATCACCACCACCTTCGACGAAGGCCCCGCGCGCAACAGGGCGTTCGGCGTCTTCGCGGCGGTGTCCGCGGGCGGCAGCGCCATCGGTCTGCTCGCCGGCGGTGTCCTGGTGGAATGGCTCGACTGGCGGTGGGTGCTGTTCGTCAACGTGCCCATCGGGCTCCTGATCGCCTTCGCCACACCGCGGTTCATCAAGGAATCCGAACGGCATCCGGGCCACTTCGACCTGCTGGGCGCGCTCACCTCCACCCTCGGCATGGTGCTGCTCGTCTACGGCTTCATCAGAGCGTCCGAGGACGGCTGGAGCGACGCCCTGACGATCGGCGCCTTCGTCGCGGCCGTGGCGTTCCTCGCAGCCTTCCTGGCGGTCGAACGCAAGTCCAGACAGCCGATCACCCCGCTGGGCATGTTCCGGGACCGCAACAGGGCCGGCACCTACGGGATCATGCTGAGTCTCGCCGCTGCGATGTTCGGGATGTTCTTCTTCCTGACCCTGTTCGTCCAGAACATCCTCGACTTCAGTCCGCTGCGAGCCGGTCTGGCCTTCCTGCCGGTCAGCGCGATCATCGCCGTCAGCGCCGGGATCGCGTCCCAGCTGCTGCCCAGGTGGGGACCCAAGCCCTTCATGGTGACGGGAGCGGTCTTCGCCGCGGCCGGCCTCAGCTGGCTGACGCTGACCGACGTGGACAGCAGCTATCTCGGAAGCATCCTGGGACCGATCCTGGTGTTCGGGTTCGGCATGGGCATGCAGTTCGTGTCACTCACGCTGATGGCGGTGTCGGGTGTCGCCCCGCGCGAGGCGGGCGCCGCGTCCGGAGTGCTCAACGCCACCCAGCAGGTGGGTGGTTCGCTCGGCCTGTCCATCCTCGTCACCGTCTTCGGTACGGCCAGCCGCAACGAGGCCGAGGACCAGTTCCCCCGCTTCATGGCCGAGGCGACGCCCGCCCAGCAGCTGGAGTTCCGCAGGACAGGTGAACTTCCCTCGCCCTGGGGCGACCAGGTCCTCGCCTCGGGGGTGTCCAGCGCCTTCGTCGCCGCGGCCGTCCTCGCCGTGGTCGCCGCGCTGATCGCTCTCTTCGTCATCCAGGTACGCGCATCCGACCTGGAACGCCTCAGGGGCGACGGAGCCATGGCGCAGCCCATGGCGGGTGCGGACGAAGCGCTGCCGGGGCCGGACGGCCGGACCTCGGGACCGGGAGAGGCCGGAGCCCCGCTGCGCGGACCCGGTGACCGGGACGGTCCTTAGCGCCTCCCGTCCGGATCATCGCGGGCTCGCGTGCCCCGGTGCCGCACCTCGCGTGGCACCCCGGCTCAGACCAGATTGACGAGACCGATGTAGCGGTCCCAGTCCCAGGCGTCCCCCGGGTCGGTGTGGTCGCTGCCGGGCACCTCGTGGTGACCGATGATGTGCGCGCGGTCCTTCCGCAGGCCGTGGCGGTCGCAGATGCCGGCGGTCAGCCTCGCGGAACGCTCGTACATCGAGCGCGTGAAGTATTCCGGCTCGTCGATCCAGCCCTCGTGCTCGATGCCGATGCTCCGGGTGTTGTAGTCCCAGTTGCCCGCGTGCCAGGCGATGTCGTCCTCCCGCACGCACTGCGCCACGAAGCCGTCCCCCGAGCGCACCACGTAGTGTGCCGACACCTTCTTCGCCGGATTCCGGAAGATGCCCACCGTCTGGGAGAACGACTGCTGGGCGACATGGATCACGACCAGATCCACCGGCCGCGGTGAAATGCCCTTCGAAGCGGTCCGGTTCGACGCAGAGGCCGGATACCACCGGGCTTCCGGGTGGTCCGTCGCCCCCGCGGGAACGGACTCGGCCCGTACGGAGGCGGGCAGGAGCGCCGAGACGGCCGCGAGCGCGCCGCCGTGCAGAATCCGCCTACGCCGCATGTGAGCACTCCTGATCCTCGGGCCGGTACCAGCCGACACGCCTGCCGGCGCCCCGTGGTTCCCTCCACCACGACGACGTGGCGACCGGCCCGGTGGTCACGTGAGGTGGGCGAGGGCGAGGGCGCGGAGGCACCGGGGAACGCCCCGGTGCCTCCGCCGACGGCGCGTTGCCTTGTGCGCCCGCGGCGTCACACCGGCCGGGTGGTGATCGTGCACAGACGCTTGGTGGCCCGGGTCAGAGCCACGTACAGGTCCCTCTCCCCGCCGGGGCGGGCCGTGACGATCTCCTCGGGGCCGAGCACGACGACCCCGTCGAACTCGAGGCCGCGTGCCTCTGACGCGGGCACGACGCGTGCGAGGCCGGTGACGCCGTGAGCCGTCAACTCACCCACCCGGGTGTCCGCGCAGATCACTCCCAGGAGTTCGTCCGGGTGCGCGGCGCTCTGCGCGCGCAGTTCCTCCACGACGGCGGTGGCCAGCCCGCCTGCACCTGTGGTCACGGTGCGCGGGCTCTCGCCGCTGCGCAGTGACCGGGTGGGCCGCTGGTCCGGAGCGATCCGCGCGAGCAGGTCCCGGACGCTCTCCAGGATCTCCTGGGTGGTGCGGTAACTGACCGTCAGGTCGTGCAGCCGGAAGCGCGTCCCGACGTGCGGGCTCAGGGCTTCCTTCCAGTCGCGTGCCGTGGTCGCCGGACCCGACTGGGCGAAGTCACCCACCAGCGTCATGGCCCTCGCCGGGCAGCGGCGGACGACCATCCGCCACTGCATGGCGGTCAGTTCCTGCGCCTCGTCGACGACGACGTGCCCGTACGTCCGCCCGGGCGGGCCGTCGACCAGGCTCGCCGCCTCGTCGAGCAGTGGCACGTCCGCGTCGGTCCACGGGGCGCCCGGATCACGCAGGACCAGGGACCTCTCCTGAGGGGTCAGGGCCGGCAGGCGCTCGGCCAGGGCGCCGGCATCCGTCAGCAGTGCCTCCACCAGGTCGCCGGGCACCAGGCGCGGCCACAGCGCCTCGACCGCCCGGTCGACACCGGCGTCGTCGAGGAGATCGGCCCCTATGGCGTCCAGGTCCAGCTCGTGGGCCGGACCCGGGGCGGCTGCGCCCTCGGCACCGTGCCGGGAGGCCCCCGTGAACCGATCGAGGTCGAGCCCCGTCATCCGCACGGCGTCGGCGTCGATCTGCTCCAGGAGGTCGCCCATGTCCCGCTGCATCGCGTCGGTGACCGCGTCGACCAGGAGTTCCTTGAACACCTGGCGCGCGGGGTTGTGGCCGGACGCGGCCGCCAGGGCGGCGGTGCGTGCGGAAGCGACCTCCTTCTCGGACAGACGGACCAGTTCCTGCCCGACCCGGACGGTGAGGTCACCGGCGGGAGCCTGGAGGTCTCTCAGCAGGCCGGCCAAGGCGTCGGCGAAGTCCGGGCGCCCCTTGAGGCGCGCCGTGCCGAACGGGTCCACCGCGCCCGGGGACACTCCGGCGAGTTCCTGACAGGTCATCAGATCGACGTCGTTCTCCCCGAGCGAGGGAAGGACCTGGGAGATGTAGTCGAGGAAACGGGCGTTGGGGCCCACCACCAGGACGCCTTCCTCCGCCGCGCGAGGGAACGCGTACAGGACGTAGGCCGCCCGGTGCAGAGCGACCACCGTCTTGCCGGTGCCCGGCCCGCCCTGCACCACGGTCACCCCGCGGTGGGCCGAGCGGACGATCTCGTCCTGCTCGGCCTGAAGCGTCGCGACGGCCGCGTGCATCCTGCCCGTACGCCGTGCCGACAGAGCCTCGGCCAACGGGCCGTCCCCCACGACGTCCTCGTCGGTAGGGGCGGTCCCGTCGAGCAGTTCATCGGTCACCGAGGCGACCGTGCGCTCGTCGAGGCGCAGATGCCGGCGCCGCCGCAGACCCATCGGGTGGACCGGTGTCGCCTCGTAGAAGGGCCGCGCCGCGTTCGCGCGCCAGTCCACGAGCAGCGGCAGGTCGTCCTCCTCCGTGTGCAGCCCGATCCGCCCGATACGCAGGGCCGTACCGTCCGCCCGGTCGACGCGTCCGAAGACCAGCCCCTTCTCGGCCCCTTCCAGCCGGTTCATCTCCCTGGCCAGACGGTCGGCGGCGACCTCCCGCTCGTACGCCTCGCCGGGGCCGTCCGCCTGGGCCTTCAGCACACTCGCCCGGTGCGCCCGGGCCTCGGAGAGCCGCTGGGCGAGCAGCTCGTACAACGAGGACACGTGACGTTGCTCCGATTCGACCTCGCGTACGGCGGAATCATTTGTCTTCGACAACGAGGAACTCCTTCGATTCGAGACGCACCATACGGCCGAAGTTCCGTCAAGGTAAGTCTTGACTTACCTGTTGCATCCATGCCCTCGAGGCCGGCCGCGAGTTCCGCATTTCGTCACTCCCCTGAATTCCCTGAATTTCTTCCGAGTAGGAGAAAGCCGCCGAATTCGCGGGAAAGGTCGAAGTCGCGTCACGGGAAGGGACGGAGCCGGCCCGCACTCACGCGTGGCCGCCGTGACCGGGTGAGGCCGGGGTGCCCAGCCGGTCCAGGCCGCGTGGGCCGTCCACGGGCGGCGCCGCCCCGGGGTGCGGCTCGCACCACCACCGGACCGTGGGGTAACCCCCCGCACGACCCGGGTGAGGGCGCCATGGCCGGCGGAGGACGGTTCTTCGTACCTTTCACGAAGTCGGCGCGGAAGCTCGGAAACCGGAGACGTCATGCCCCAAGCGGCTACAGCCACCCCAACGCAGCGTACGTATGAGGGAACGGAGGAGAAAGCCGGACCCCAGCCGTCCGGAAGTGATTTCGCCCCACTGCTGAAGGCCGTCAGAGGACAGGGGCTGCTCGAGTCGCGCACCGGCTGGTACGCGACGGGAATCACCGTCAATCTGCTGGCCCTCGGAGCCGTCGTCACCGCCATGGCGCTGGTCGGCGACACCTGGTGGAACCTGCTCCTCACCCTGCCGCTCGCCGTCCTGTGGGCCAGGACCGCCTTCTTCGGGCACGACGCCGGCCACGCCCAGATGACCGCCGACCGCAGGGCCGGCAGAATCCTCGCGCTCCTGCACGCCGACCTCCTCCTCGGCATGAACGAGGCCTGGTGGAACGACAAGCACGTACGGCACCACGCGAACCCGAACCACGTCGACAAGGACCCCGACGTCGGGGTCGGCGCCCTGGTGTGGACCCAGCGGCAGGCAGTCCGCAGAGAGGGCTTCGCCCGGTGGCTCACCCGCAACCAGGCCCGCCTCTTCTTCCCGATGCTGCTGCTGGAAGGCTTCGCCCTCAAGATCTACGGCTTCCAGTTCCTGCGCCGGCAGCCCGGCCGTGAGCGTGCCCTGTCCGGTCTTCTGCTCACCACCCACCTCGGCCTGTACGGCACGCTGCTGCTGACCGTGATGTCCCCGGGCAAGGCCCTCACCTTCGCGCTCGTGCACCACGCGCTGTTCGGTCTCCACCTGGGCATGGCCTTCGCGCCGAACCACAAGGGCATGGAGATGCCCGATCCCGACGGAGACCGCTGGGGACACCTTCAGCGACAGGTCCTCACCTCGCGAAACGTGCGGGGGGCCGTGCTCACCGACTGGCTGCTCGGTGGCCTCAACTACCAGATCGAGCACCACCTCTTCCCGAGCATGCCCCGGCCGCACCTGCGCCTGGCACAGCCGCTCGTGAAGGCGCACTGCGCGTCCCTCGGCATGCCCTACGCCGAGACGGGCATCGTCGAGTCCTACCGCCAGGCCCTTCGCCACATGCACGAGGTCGGCGAGCCGCTGCGCTGAAGGCGGCCGGAACCGGATTGGCGCGTCGCACGGTCCCGGCCCGCCCCGCAACTCCCGCCGGGCAGGTGGAACCGACAAGGGCGCACAGGCGTTCTCCCATCAGGAGCGGCTTCGGCCGCGAAGGAGGCATGGATCATGTCAAACGGTGCAAAGATCGCCATCGGGGGAGTCGTCGCGGCCGTCATCCTGATTCCGTTCATCGGATTCTGGTGGTCGCTGCTGGTTCTCATCGGCGTACCCGCGGTGGGGTACCTGATGCTCGACCCGTCGCAGAGACGCAGGCTCCGCAGGATCAGCCGTAAGGAGATAGGGCGCTGAACAGCACGGTCACCGCGGTCAGCAGCAACGGCGCGTACTCCTTCACCAAACCGAACAGGCAGAGCGTCACCCTCCTGGCCGGGCTCGGTGTGGAGGGTGACGTCCACGCCGGTGTCACCGTCAGGCACCGCTCCCGGGTCGCGCAGGACCCGACGCAGCCCAATCTGCGACAGGTCCACCTCATCCACGAGGAGCTCTTCGCCGAGCTCCGGACGGCGGGATTCGACGTCGGGCCCGGGGACCTCGGGGAGAACGTCACCACCGCCGGCATCGACCTCCTGAACCTGCCCACGGGGACGCTGCTCCACCTCGGACCGGAGGCCGTGGTCGAGGTGACGGGGCTGCGCAACCCCTGTCTCCAGATCGAGAACTTCCGGAAGGGGCTGCTCAAGGAGGTCGTGGGGCGCGGGCCCGGCGGCGCCGTCGTGCGCAAGGCAGGGATCATGGGCGTCGTCCTCACGGGCGGACGGGTCCGGCCGGGCGACGGGATCGAAGTGCGGCTGCCGGCTGAACCCCATCGTCCGCTGGAGCGCGTCTGAGGCCGGACGGATCGGGGCGCGGGAGGCTGTGCCTCACCGGTGTCCGCGGAGAAGCGGACGGCGCCCGGTGCGACGCCGCGCGAGGCCGAACACGCCCCCTCGCGCCGGTCGGGTCCGGCGCACGCGACGGCCTGTCCCCAGCCGTGGAGCCACCGTTCCGGACACCGCGCCGGGGCGGTGTCCGGCCGCCCCGGTCCGACGGGAGCGGTCCCCCGTCAGGAAGGGCGGACCGCCAGGGCATCGAGTGACTCCAGCAGTCCTGGCAGCTCCGGACCGCGGTGCACCGGGATGATCTCGCCCGGTTCCTCGTCGAGAAGGACGAAGGCGATGTCGTCAGTCCTCGCCACGAGGGACCAGCCCGGCCCGTCCACGCGGAGCGTACGGGCTCCGCCCGGCGCGAAGGCCGACCTGATCCTGCCGGGCGGCGGCGGGGAGCCCACGTACGCCCGTGCGGCGGCGAGCGCTCGGCGCACACCGGGGTGCTGACCGGAGGCCACGGCTTCGGGCGCGTCAGCCCCACCGTCCTCCGCCTCCTGCTCGCCGGGGCCGGGATCGGCCTCCCCCGGTTCGCTCCCACCGTCGATCTGCCCCCGCCACAGGGCCCACTGGAGCGCGATCTCGTCGGCACCGAGCCGTCGCTGCGCCGGCCCCCAGACCTCGGTGTCCGGCGGGGTCAGCGGAGCGGGGGCCTCACCCTCCTCGGCGGGGTCGGGCAGGGGGTCGTGGGGCTCGGGTACGCCGGGCGCCGCGACGGCGAGGGCGAGCGGCCATCCCGGCAGCGCGCAGACCACCGACCGGTCGTCGGGGGAGAGGTCGTACTCCATCCCGCAGTCCCACGCGGCGATGGCGACGGCCACCAGCGAGACGTCCTCGACGACGACCGTCCAGCGGGCGCCGGAACCGTCCTGGCCGAGCACCAGGCCGTAGCCTTCCGCGAACGGCTCCAGCCCCAGGGACTCGCAGGAGGCCACGTAGTCGTCGCCGAGCACGCTGGGAAACTGCGCGGGGGTCAGCAGCACCGCGGTCAGCACAAAGAGCGCGTCGTCCTCCGCGACCGTGTCGTCCGTCCCAGCCACAGCACCCATCCTCATCCCAGATCGCTTGGTCCGTCGGCGCACCTTAACTACTGGGTAACCCTCTCGTCGAGGCCCTGACAAGGGAAGACGTGGAGGCGGCCACCGGTCCCGGCATGGTCCGGGCAGGCCGACGCGCCCCTGGCGCCATGGTGCCCGCACCCCGCCGCCCGTAGGGTTGTGGCTCCGGCGGACGAGGGGGGACGGCATGACGAAGAGGTACGAGCGGCTGAGGGAGATCCGGCGTCTGGACCCCGAGAAGGACTTCCTGGAGATCTACCGGCTCACCGTGACCTGTGAATTCCCCTGGGACATCACCCGCGCCCTCGAACTCGCCCTGTACCGGACCTACGCGGTACCCAGCATCGGCCGACTGCTGGCGCGGACGGCGGAACTGACGGAACGTTCACAGAAGCGATACGACGACACCGCACTGCTCCTGGACACGGTGCTCGAGCACGGCTTCGAGAGCGACCGGGGCCGCACCGCCATCCGCCGGATCAACGCGATGCACCGCAGCTACGACATCAGCAACGACGACATGCGCTACGTCCTGTGCACCTTCGTCGTCACGCCCAAACGCTGGCTCGACACCTACGGCTGGCGGAAGCTGTCCGGCCACGAAGTGCGCGCCTTCGCCGCGTACTACCGCACCCTGGGTGCCCGGATGGGCATCCAGGACCTGCCGCAGACCTATGACGACTTCGAGCGTCTCCTGGAGGCGTACGAGAACGAGCACTTCGGCTGGGACGAAGGGGCGCGCGCCGTCTCCGACGCCACGCTGGAACTGATGGGCTCCTGGTATCCGCGCCCGCTCGCCCCGCTGGTGCGCGGGGCGAGCCTCGCGCTGCTCGACGACTCGCTGCTGCGGGCCTTCCGGTACGAGCGACCGGGGCGGACCGCCCGCGGCCTGACCCGCGGGGCGCTACGGCTGAGGGCGCGGGCGGTCAGGCTGCTGCCGCCCCGCAGGGTGCCCCACTACGCCCGTCAGAACCCCGAGATCAAGGGCTATCGGGAGGGGTACGAGGTCGCGGACCTCGGCACCTTCCCCACCCCGGGCGTCAGGGGCTGCCCAGTGCCGCATCCCCGTTCGAACGGCTCACCCGGCGCCTGACCTTCGAGGCCGACCGGTCCGCCGACCGCTCAGCCGGTGCGCACCGCCGGCACCAGGAACCTGCTGTCCTCGTCGACGTAACCGGTGCAGTGCCAGCCCGCCTCCGCCAGCAGCGGGACGAGCCTGGACTCAGCCCTGAGATCGTCGTCGGCGAGGTCCCTGCCGTGCCTGGCCGCGAGAGCCGCCCGGCCGACGGGATGGAACAGTGCCAGCCGGCCGCCGGGGCGGACCACGCGGGCCAGCTCCCGCAGCCCCTGGAGCGGCTCCGGGAGGTGCGAGATCAGCCCGGCGGCGAACACGGCGTCCGCGGAGCCCGTGCGCAGCGGGAGCCGCGTGACGTCCGCCAGCAGCAGCGAACCGTACGCCTGCCTCCCCGCCAGCCTCGCCCGGTCAAGCATCGCCGGCGTCAGATCGGCCGCCACGACCGTGCCCCCGGCTCCCACCGCCGCACGCAGGGCCGGCAGCGCACGCCCCGTGCCGCACCCCGCGTCGACCACCGTGTCGCCGGGACCCAGCCCGAGCACGTCCACCGCGGCTGCGTACGCGGGGCCGTCGTCGGGAAAGCGGCTGTCCCAGCCCGCCGCGCGCGTCGTGAAGAAGTCCTGTACGTGCGTGTGGTCATAGGCCATGAGGAGATGATCGCGCAGCCCGGAGCCGGGCGAAACGTATCGCGTCGGCGTACTCGTCCGGACGCCGGCCGATCGGCGGCACACCACTCTCTGTCATCTCCCAGCACCTTTCGAAACGCGGCGCCGTTGTGCCGTCCGCCGCGGGCTAGCCTCCCGGACCCATGGGACACCTGGACCACGCCGCCTTCGGCTGGCTTACCCCCGTGCTGTCGTACGCGATGGCCTCGATCGGCGCCGCCCTCGGGCTGCGCTGTACCGTGCGTGCGCTCGGAGCCCGTGGCCGCTCCCGCCGGAACTGGCTGCTCACCGCCGCATCGGCTCTCGGAACCGGGATCTGGACGATGCACTTCGTCGCCATGCTCGGCTTCGGGGTCACCGGCACCGACATCCGCTACGACGTGCCGCTCACCCTTCTCAGCCTGCTGGTCGCGATGCTCGTCGTGGGAGCGGGCGTCTTCATGGTCGGCTACGGCCGCAATCGCCCCGCCGCCCTCCTCGCAGGGGGCCTCACCACCGGTCTCGGTGTCGCGAGCATGCACTACCTGGGTATGGCCGCCCTGAGGCTCCACGGCGTCGTCACGTACGACCCGGGGCTCGTCGCGGCCTCCGTCGCCATCGCCGTCGTCGCCGCCACCGCTGCTCTGTGGGCAGCCCTCAACATCAGGTCGCCCCGGGCCGTCGCCCTCGCCTCCCTCGTCATGGGCGCGGCAGTGAGCAGCATGCACTACACGGGGATGCTCGCCGTCGGTGTCCGGGTCGCTCCGTCCGGAGCCGCCCTCCCGGGGGCCACGGTGATGCAGTTCATCTTCCCGCTCGCCGTGGGACTCGGCTCGTACCTCTTCCTCACCTCGGCGTTCGTCGCGCTGTCGCCCGCCGCGAGGACCCGCCAGGCCGAGCCGGCACCCCCCGCCCGGAGCGGCGTCGCCCTCGCCCGGCGGGAGAGGGCCGTGGCCCCCTGAGAGCCACCGGCCCCGTGGCGGGCCCCGGCCACAAGGCAGTTCGGGGCGGAGAGCTCCCCATCCGGAACGAGGAGGCCATGCGCACACCCCGCACGACGACCACGGACCCCGGCCCACCCGCCGACGGGCCCGCGAACCCGCCACGCGGACGGCGCGCGCACGCGGGACCGCCCGCGGACGAGGGCCAAGGGCACGAGGCGGGACCGCCCCCGACCGGCGGACAGCCGCCGGGACGGATCTCGCTGCGCCCCAGGACGGTACGGGCGAAGATCATCTCCCTGCTGATGGTCCCGGTGGTCTCCCTGCTGGCTCTGTGGGGCTTGGCCACCGTCACCACCGCCCAGGACCTGGCCCGTCAGCGCGACGTCCGACGGGTGGACGAGACCGTCCTGACGCCCGTGGCCTCAGCCGTCCAGGCGCTGCAGGACGAACGCACCGCCGCGGTGCGACAGCTGGCCGAACCCGGCGACGGCCACGCCGCCCAGCTGGAGCGACGAGTGAGCCGCACCGACGGGGCGCTGGGCGCGCTGCGTCTGGGAGAGGACCACAGCGTCGCCGACGCCGGCTTCCTTCCCGCCGAAGCGGCGGCCCGTCTCCGCGCCTTCCTGGACCGTGCGCGCGACCTCGCCCCCCTGCGGGCCCGCCTCCTGGACGCGCGGGGCGCGGACACCGGCGCGGCCTCGGGCACGGACGACGCCTACACCCGTTACACCTCGACCATCGAGGCCGCCCTCCGGGTCCCCGGAGCCCTGACCTCGGGCCAGGACTCACCGACCGGCTCCGCCCCTCGCGTCCTTCTCGAACTGACCCGCAGCGGGGAGATGCTGGCCCGCGAGGAGAGCCTGCTCGCGGCCGCCGCACTCACCGGCACCCTGGAAGGGCAGCGGCTGCACCTGTTCGGCGAGGCCGTGGCGAGCCGCAGGGCGCTCGCCGAAGCCGCCGGGAGCGATGTCCCCGGCGCCGGCCGGGAGGCCTGGCTCGGACTTGCCGGCAGCGGCGCCTATCGGAGGCTCCAGGCGGCTGAGGACACCGTCCTGGCCGCGCGGCCGGGACGCCTCGCGGCGGCGGCGGTCTCACCCGGGGCCTGGGGGCGAGACGCCGGAGCCGTCCAGGAGGGACTGCGTTCCATCGGCCGGCCGGCGAAGAACGGCGCCACCGCCGACGCGCTCCCCCTCGCCCGCGTGCTGTCCACCCCGTCCGGCGCGGCCGTACTCCTGGGATTCCTCGCGGTGGCCGCCTCGTTGCTCATCTCCGTACGGATCGGCCGGGCGCTCGTCGTCGAGCTCGTCGGCCTCCGGGACAGCGCCCTGGAGATCGCACGGCACAAACTGCCCCACGCCATGCGCCGACTGCGCGCCGGTGAGGAGATCGACGTACGGCGGGAGGCGCCCACCGCCCGGACGTCGCACGACGAGATCGGGCAGGTGGGAGAGGCACTGGACACCGTGCACCGCGCGGCACTCGACGCGGCCGTGGAACGCGCCGAACTGGCCGGAGGCATCTCCGGCGTCTTCGTGAACCTCGCCCGGCGCAGCCAGGTGCTCGTCCACCGCCAACTGGCCCTGCTGGACGGAATGGAACGGCGCACCGACGATCCGGGCGAACTCGGCGACCTCTTCCGCCTCGACCACCTGACCACCCGCATGCGCAGACACGCGGAGAGCCTGATCATCCTCTCGGGCGCCGCGCCCGGACGCGCCTGGCGGATGCCCGTACCCCTCACCGACGTCGTCCGCGCGGCGGTCTCCGAGATCGAGGACTACGCGCGGGTCGAGGTGAGGCCGCTCCCGGACGCCGCCGTCAAAGGCGTGGCGGTGGCCGACCTCACCCACCTGCTGGCCGAACTCGTCGAGAACGCGGCACAGTTCTCACCGCCCCACACCAAGGTACGGATCAGTGGCGAACCGGTGGGCAACGGGTACGCCCTGGAGATCGAGGACCGGGGCCTCGGCATGGGCAGGGAACTCCTGGACGAGGCCAACAGGCGTGTCGCACAGTCCGACACGCTCGACCTGTTCGACAGCGACCGGCTCGGTCTCTTCGTCGTCAGCCGACTGTCCGCCCGCCACCAGGTCAAGGTCCAGTTGCGCACCTCCGCCTACGGCGGGACCACCGCCGTGGTGCTCCTGCCCACCGCGTTGCTGCGCGTCGGCCCCCCGGGTGGCTCGCCGACCGCCGCCGACCCGCCGGCCACCACGACCGAGGTGGTGAGGGAGGACCTCGGCTCCCGGACCGGACCACGTGCCGCAGAGTTCCCCACGCCCGTCGCCGTCCCCGCCCTCGAGCCGCGCGAGCCGGCCGGCGGGGGCGCTCAGGCACGCCCGCCCAGGCCGGCCGTCCAGGTCGACCGGCAGGCGGCCGAGGAGGACGGCACGCTGCCGCGTCGGATCCGGCAGGCCAGTCTCGTCCCGCAACTCCGAGAACAGCGGCCCTCCGAGGAAGACGGCCCGGATCCCGACGCACCGGGCTCCCCGGCCGCACGCACACCCGAACTGGCGCGCGCTCGCATGACGGCGTACCGCGACGGGTGGGTGCGCGGGGGAGGCACCCTGCCGGGTGCCCAGTCCCCGCCCGCGGTCCCCGCCCCGGCGCCGTCACGCACGCACACCGAAGGAGACCCTGCATGATCGTGAACCACAGGCCCGGAAGGGCTTCCCGCCGCACGGGCGAACTCGACTGGCTCCTCGACGATCTGGTCGCACGAGTCACCGACATCCGCCACGCCGTCGTCCTGAGCAACGACGGCCTCGCCGTGGGGTCGTCCGAAGCGCTGAGCCGGGAGGACGCCGAGCACCTCGCGGCGGTGGCCTCGGGTTTCAACAGCCTCGCGAAGGGGACGGGCCGGCATTTCGGTGTCGGCGGCGTCCGGCAGACGATGGTCGAGATGGACGACGGTTTCCTCTTCGTCGCCGCCGCCGGGGACGGCTCCTGCCTCACCGTCCTCAGCACCGCGTCCGCGGACATCGGACTGGTGGCCTACGAGATGGCGCGCCTGGTGAAGCGCGTCGGGGAGCACCTGGCCTCCCCGGTCAGACTCGCCGGGCCGCCGGCGGCAGGCTGAGGAAGGCACACGCATGGGCGAGGGCGGACCGCCGTTCGGGGGCACGGTTCCACGACCACCGGACGGCGGACGCGGCGACGGCGGCGCGACGGCCGCACCGGACGGCAGCCGGTGGTACGACGCCGAGGCAGGTCCTCTGGTCAGGCCGTACGCGGTCACGGGCGGCAGGACGGAGGGGGCGACCGGTGTCCGGTTCGACCTGATGGCTCTCGTGGCGGCCGGGAGCGGTACGGACGGCGAGGGCTACGCGCTGCTGGGGCCCGAGCACCGGTCCCTGCTCTCACTCTGCCGTGAGGAGCCCCAGTCGGTGGCGGAACTGTCCGCCGAAGCCGATCTGCCCGTAGGCGTGGTCCGGGTGCTGCTCGGCGACCTCCTCGAAGCCGGGTGCGTACGGGTCAGCATGCCCGTGCCGCCGGCGTACCTGCCCGACGAGCGCATCCTGCGCGAAGTGATCGACGGCCTCCGGGCGCTCTGAGCGCATCGGTGGTGATCGTGCACCGCGCGCATTCGCAGTGGAATGCGAACGCGTCCGGGCGCGGAGCGATTTCGTTCGGACAGATCCGTGGGAATCCGTTCACCGCCTCCGGACACCCGCCCCTGATTGTCATGCTGTCGCCCCTACCGATGGCCTTTCGCGGAAGAAGTGGTCGATGTCGTCCGAGAACCTGCACAGCACGGTCGAGGAAGAGTCCGTGGAATCCGGCGCGCTCGCACTGAAGATACTGGTGGCCGGTGGCTTCGGGGCCGGGAAGACCACCCTCGTCGGCGCGGTGAGCGAGATCCGGCCGCTGCGGACCGAGGAACTGCTCAGCGAGGCCGGAGAGTCCGTGGACGACACCGGCCCGGTGGCCCGGAAGACGACCACGACCGTCGCCATGGACTTCGGAAGGATCACCATCCGTTCCGGTCTGTCCCTCTATCTGTTCGGCACCCCCGGTCAGGACCGCTTCTGGTTCCTGTGGGACGAGCTCTCCCAGGGCGCGCTCGGTGCCGTCGTGCTGGCCGACACCCGCCGGCTGGAGGACTGCTTCCCGGCGGTCGACTACTTCGAGCACCGGCGTATCCCGTTCGTCGTGGCCGTCAACTGCTTCACGGGAGCGCGTACGTACGCCGAGGACGACGTCTCACGCGCACTCGACCTCGACCGGGGCACCCCCGTCGTCCTGTGCGACGCGCGCGACCGCGACTCCGGCAAGGAGGTGCTGATCCGCATGGTCGAATACGCCGGGCGGATGCACACCGCGCGGCTCCTCGACTCCGTCGGCCACGGCGCGGAATCTGCGTGACAGCCGGGCCGGTCTCCGGAGGTCCGCACGCTCGCACGGTCCGGACGAGCGTGCGCGACGCCGTTCCGGGGTGTGCGGAGGCGTGGCGTGAAGCAGCGCCTCCGGGGCGGGGACGCGCTTGCCCGCGGGCAGGCCGTACGCAAGGCTTGCGCGGGACGCGGGGAACAGATGAACGGGGAGGACGCACACATGGCGCTGGAACGGGGACTTGACTGGCTCCTCGATGATCTGACCGGAAGGGTCGAGCACATCCGGCATGCCCTGGTGCTGTCGAACGACGGGCTGGTGACCGGGGCCAGCACGAGCCTCGCCCGGGAGGACGCCGAGCACCTGGCGGCCGTGTCCTCGGGGCTGCAGAGCCTGGCCCGCGGATCAGGCCGCCACTTCGGGGCAGGCCGCGCCCGTCAGACCATGGTGGAGTTCGACGAGGCCATGCTCTTCGTGACGGCCGCGGGGGACGGCAGTTGCCTGTGCGTGCTGAGCGCGGCCGAGGCGGACGTGGGGCAGGTCGCCTACGAGATGACCCTGATGGTCAACCGGGTCGGTGAGCACCTCGGCGTCGCGACGCGGCAGGGCGCCGACCGATTCGATCGGCTCTGACCGCGACTTCCCCGGTCCGGGAGGGGTTTCCACAAGCCGGCGAGAACCGCCGCCCCCCGCTACGTCGGTCGCACCGGGTGACCGGCTCACGGGAGGAGCGGGGCAGGCATGGTTCCGAGGCCGGCAGCAGGCGCGGCCCGGGCTCCACGTGAGTGGACGCGGCCCCCTCGCCGGGACGCCGCCCGAAGCAGCCTCCCTCCGCGGCCGAAACCACGGGCGGCCGCGAGCCCTCGGCCAGGACACGACGCCGGATGATCCGGACGAAGTCATGCCGCGACAGGCGCACCCCCGGTCGCGCGCACCACCGGCCGCGAGCGCTGGGAGGCGGCCGGCCCGGCAGCGCGGGCCTCTCGCGGCCGAGGACGATAAATCAGTTGCCGGGTGCGGGTCGTCGCCGCATCGTGACCCCATGCTGATCAGAGAAGCCGACCCCGCGGACTGGCCCGCGATCTGGCCCTTCTTCCGGACCATCGTCGCAGCGGGCGACACCTTCACCTACCCCGTGGACCTCGAGGAGAGCGATGCCCGGGAGTGGTGGCTCGTCCCCGCCCCCGCTCGTGCGGTCGTCGCGGTCGACGACGACGGCACCGTACTCGGCACGGCCAAGATGAACAGGAACCACATGGGCAACGCCTCTCACATCGCCAGCGCGAGCTACATGGTCTCCCCGGAGCATTCCGGCAGGGGCGTGGGCCGGGCGCTGTGCCGGTACACCGTGGACTGGGCGCGTACTTCGGGCTACCGGGCCATGCAGTTCAACGCCGTGGTGGAGACGAACACCCGCGCGGTCGGGCTCTACCGCTCCCTCGGCTTCGACGTCATCGGGACCCTGCCGGAGGGGTTCAACCATCCCACCGAGGGCTATGTGGGACTGCACATCATGCACAAGCCCCTCTGAACAGAGGCGACGGCGACCGGGACAAGAAGTGGGGGAGTGGCTTCCGGCCATCCTGAAGTGTCCGGCATGTCACAAGTGGCGGCGGTCTGGGCGCGGTTGGCACCTCATTGAGCAGGGGCGGGTGTGGCCTCCGGGACGGCGGGCAGTACTGTGCGCCCCACCGCCATTCAGCGGTGAACTCATATGGAGGAAGAATCCATGACCATACCCAGGAGATCGTGGCGAGGCGCGGGAGCATTCGCGGCCGCCGCGGTTGCCGGCCTGGCGGGCGGGGTCATCTCCGCCGGTCCGGCCGCAGCTCACACCCCCACCTGGGCCGTGACCTGCTCCGAAGTGTCGCTCGACCTGACGGCCTACAACTCCGGGGTCACCAATGAGGTGACCGTGTCGATCGTGGACGGGGAAGTTCTGCTTCCCACGACCAAGTTCGGCCGGGAGTTCAGGACCGACAAGCCGCTCCAGCTCCCGAAGCACGACAAGGAGCTGACGGTCCACCTCGTCGTCAAGGCCGGCGACGGCGCCAACTTCTCGCGGGACGAGACGAAGACCGCACCGGTCTGCGAAGAGGACACCCCTCCGCCCGCGTCGACCGAGAAGCCTTCCGAGAAGCCCAGCACCGAGCCGCCGACCTCGGCCCCGAAGGCGAGCGAGACGCCGAGCGAGACCGCCACCGAGGCCGCGCCCGCAGCGGCCGAGCCCAGCAGCAGCGCGCCCGACCTGGCCGAGACCGGTTCGTCGTCCGCGACGCCGATCATCGGCGGAGCCGCGTTCGCGGTCCTGCTCGCCGGCGGCGGCATCCTGTGGTCCGTCCGCAAGCGGCGCGGCGCCCAGCACTGACGCGTCCGACGCCTTCCGGCACCGAGGTGTCCGACACCGACGTACCGGACGGGGGTGCACCGCAAAGTCCCCGTTGCGGTTCACCCCCGCCGCGTTCGCCCGCTCTCTCTGCGACGGGGTCGTACGAACCATGTGCCGCAACGCGCTCGCACGGACACGCGGATCAGGAGCCGGGCCCGATCTCGCACCAGACGGCCTTCCCCTCGCCCCGCGGCTCGATGCCCCACCGTTCGGCCACCGCGTCGAGCAGGAGCAGACCACGCCCCGACGTCGAGGTCTCGCCCGGGGTACGGCGTCGTGGCCACACGCTCGACCGGTCCTGCACCGACAGCCGGATGCGCCTGACAGGCTCCGGCAGCACTTCCAGGGTCAGTACCGCGCCACCCTCCGTATGGAGCAGGACGTTGACCAGAAGCTCCCCGGTCACCAGCTCCGCGTCGTCCGCGAGCGCCGCCAGATCCCAGTCCGCCAGCGCCTGACGGACGATCGACCGGGCCTCCGACAGCCCTTGCGGATCCGCCTGGTGGATGTACTGATGGAGCCTCGGCGCACTCGCCGACCCGACATCCGGACTGCGCCGCAGAACCAGCAACGCGACGTCGTCCCCCGAACCCCACTGCTCCCACAGGCGATCCGACAGATGGTCCGCCAGCGCCTCGGCGCCGTCGGGGCCTTCGCTCACCTCACGGATCAGCGCGGCGACCCCGGCGTCCACATCGGCGCCCGGCTCCTCCACCAGACCGTCCGTGTACAGGACGAGCGTCTCCCCGGGCACCAGATCGAGGCGGGTCTCGGGGAACTCCTCGTCCTGGAAGTGGGTGGAGATGCCGAGCGGCAGCCCTCCACGGACCTGCGGAGCGCCCACCCGCCCGTCGGTGTGCCTGATCAGCGGCCCGAAGTGTCCGGCCCTCGCCACCCGCACCGCACCGGTGGCGAGATCCACCTGCGCGTACGTGGTCGTGGCGAACCGGTCGGTGTCCAGCTCCGCCAGGAACCGTGAGGCCCGCGCGAGAACCGTCGCCGGAGCATGGCCCTCGGCCGCGTACGCGCGCAGGGCGATGCGGAGCTGACCCATGATCGCCGCCGCGTGTGTGTCGTGCCCCTGCACGTCGCCCACCACGACGCCGATCCGGTGGCGGGGCAGCGTGATCACGTCGTACCAGTCCCCGCCCACCTCCCGTCCGCTCCAGGCCGAGTGGTAGCGGACCGCGATCTCGCCGCCCTCCACCGCCTGGATGCGCCGTGGCAGCATCGCCGACTGGAGGCCGGTGGCGAACTCACGCTCCTCGTCGAACAGGATGGCCCGCTGCAGGGACTGGGCGACGATGGCCGCCAGGCCCAGGCAGAGGATCCTCTCGTCCGCGCTGAACGCGGTGCGGTCACGGTAGAAGAGCGCGAGACCTCCGAGCGTGCGCGCCTGGGCGATCAACGGCAGGTAGGCGACTGCGCGGAAGTCCAGTTCGCCGGCGTGGGGTTCGAGCACGGGATAGCGCCTGACCAGCTCGGAGAGCGAGGTGATGAACCGCGGCCGCCCGCTCAGAACCGTGTCCCCGAGCGGCAGCGCCGGATTCAGCCGCCCGGAGCCCAGACCCTCGACGGCCTCGACCGAGTCGCCGCTCAGCGCGATGATCCTCAGCGCGGAGTTCTCCACCAGGCCGAGCGCGAGCCCGTCCGCGCCGATCCCGACCAGCCCGCCCGGGCCGGTGAGGGCCGCTGTCACGTCGTCGACGGTGACAGCGCGTGACATCGCAGTGGTGGTGCGTTCGACGATGCCGGTCTGACGACGGCGTCTCTTCTCCAGGTCCAGCACGAAGGCCGAATGGGTGACCTCGGCGGTCGCGTCCCGCACCAGACCGATGACACGGCGCGCACGACCGTCCCCGGTCCGCAGGATCCGCGCCTGGACGTGGGTCCACTGCCGGGTGCCGTCCTCCATCGGCACCTGGAAGTGGACACTGTAGGAGTCGCCGCCGCCCCAGAGCGCCTCGTCGAGGGTCACGTCCAGGCGCGCCCGGTCCGAGTCGTCCAGCCGGGCGACCAGCGCCGACGGCGATCCGTCGAACGAGGCGGGATCGAGGCCGAGGACCGTCAGTCCGGCGTCGTCGAAATCCACGGTCCCGGCGTCCAGATCCCATTCGAAGCTGCCCGTCCGGTTCAGGGCGAGGCGCTCGGACGTCCCGGTCGTGCCCATGCCCCGGGCCGACCGGCGCCATGGCGCGGCGTCGTCGTCTGCTCGCCGTGAAGAGTCGGTCATGCCTGCTCCGGAGGTTGTCCGGCGGTCAGGCCGGACGTCGCGGCCCGTAGGCCTCAATTGTCGAGCCCTCGATGCCCGAATGCCACAGCGCTACGAACGCGGACCCGGCGTGAGGGCCACGCGGGGCCCGTCGCACAATGGCAACCGGAGACCGTCCACGGCCCACCCGGAGCGCACGCATGAACAACGACGAACCCGTCCTCCTCCAGCGGGAGGGAAGCGTCCTGCGTATCACCCTCAACCGCCCACGGGCCCTGAACGCCCTCACCCACGACATGGTGCTCCGCCTCCGTGAAACGCTGCACGCGGCCGCCACCGACGACGCGGTCACCGCGGTCGTGCTGGACGGGGCAGGCGGACGCGGCCTCTGCGCGGGTGGCGACATCCGCTCGATCCACGAGGACGCCCGAGCCGGCGGTCACGCCTCGTTCGCCTTCTGGCGTGACGAGTACATCCTCAACGCCCGGATCGCCGCGTTCCCGAAGCCGTACGTGGCGCTGATGGACGGCATCGTGATGGGCGGAGGGGTGGGCGTGTCGGCCCACGGCGACGTGCGTGTCGTCACCGAGCGTTCCCGTGTCGCGATGCCCGAGACCGGAATCGGCTTCGTCCCGGACGTCGGAGGAACCCACCTCCTGGCCCGGGCGCCGGGCGAGCTCGGCACCCACCTGGCGCTCACGGGCCGTCCCGTCGGCGCGGCCGACGCCCTCCTGTGCGGGCTCGCTGACCACTTCGTGCCCTCGGACCGGCTGGCCGGACTCACCGCCGAGCTCTCCCGCACCGGAGCCGCCGATGTGACGGACACCGTACGGCGCCACTCGGCCGCCGCGACCGGTGGAGAGCTCACCGGACAGCGGGAGTGGATCGACGAGTGCTACACCGCAGCCACCGTCGAGGAGATCATCGACCGGCTGGAGAACAGCGGAGTGCCCGAGGCGAAGGAGACCGCGGCCACGCTGCTCACCCTGTCACCCACCGCGCTCAAGCTGACCCTCGCCTCCGTACGCCGGGCGAGGGCACTCGGCGGCCTCGAAGCGGTCCTCGACCAGGAGTTCCGGGTCTCCTGCCGGGCTTTCGCCGGGCATGACCTGGTGGAGGGGGTGCGTGCCCGGATCATCGACAAGGACCGGACACCTCGCTGGAGCCCGGCCCGGCTCGCGGATGTCACCGATGCCGAGGTGGCCCGCCACTTCGAGCCGCTCGGCGATCAGGAACTGGGGCTGGCAGCGGCCTGACCCGCACCGGCGGCCTCCGCCGACGCCGGCCGGCCGCGCTCGCACCGGCCGGCTCCGCACGGTCCTGGAGCCGGAGACCCGGCACGAGGACCGCACCCAGGGCCTCCCGTTCGGATCATGCCGGGCTCGCGTGCCTGGTGAAGGACCCCAGCCCGGTCAGACCACCACGGACAGCCGGTCGGCGGCCCGGTCCCAAGCGGCGGAGTCACCCTGCGGGGTGTAGTGACGCAGCCCCTGGGTGCGCGCCACCAGCCCGCGCACGTCCGCCAGGCCACCGACCAGCCCCCGTGCCCGTGCCTGCAGCAGCACATTGCCCAAGGCGGTCGCCTCGGCGGGGCCCGCGGTGACGGGCAGGCCCGTCGCGTCCGCCGTCCACTGACACAGCAGCTCGTTGCGCGAACCACCGCCGACCAGATGGACCCGGCGGATCTCCTGGCCCGCCAGGGAAGCGGCCTCGCGCAGAGTCCTGCGATGGGCCAGGGCAAGACTCTCCAGCACGCAACGCACATAGCCTCCGCGCCCCGCGGGCGCGGGCTGGCCGGTCCTGGACAGCGCCGCGTCGATCCGCGACGGCATGTCTCCCGGCGCCAGGAACACCGGATCGTCGGGATCGATCACCGCGGCGAACGGCCGCGAACGCGCCGCGTCCGCAAGGAGGCCGGAGAGGTCCGTGGGAGCGCCGTCCCGCTCCCACGCACGACGGCACTCCTCCAGCAGCCACATCCCCATGATGTTGCGGAGGTAGCGCACCGTGCCGTCCACACCGCGCTCATTGGTGAAGTTCGCCGCCCTCGACTCCTCGCTCAGCACCGGCGCCTCCAGTTCGAGGCCGGCCAGCGACCAGGTCCCGCACGACACGTACGCGAATCCCGGTTCCGTGGCGGGAACCGCCACCACCGCCGACGCGGTGTCGTGCGAGGCGACGACGGTCACCGGGGTGTCGGGCGGCAGGCCGGTGTACGAGGCCACGTGCGGCAGCAGCACGCCGGCCCGCTCACCCGGCCGCCGAAGCGCGGGGAACAGCGAACGCTCCAGACCCAGCCGCTCGATGAGCGTGTCCGACCACCGGCCGGTACACGCGTCCAGCAGGCCCGTCGTCGAAGCGTTCGTCTCCTCCGCCCCCAGCGAACCCGTGAGCCAGTACACGAGCAGATCCGGGATCAGCAGCAGTGTCCGGGCCGTCGGCCACTGTGCGGAGGAGCGGTGTGCCGCGAGCTGGAAGAGCGTGTTGAAAGGCAGGTGCTGCAGTCCGTTGGCGCCGTACAGCTCCTCCGCGCCGAAGCGGCCGAGGACCTCGTCCGCCGCGGGCGCGTTGCGCGCGTCACGGTAGTGGAAGGGGAGGCCGAGCAGGGATCCGTCCGAGTCCAGAAGGCCATAGTCCACGGCCCACGTGTCCACGCCCACGGAGGCGACGGGACCGAGCCGCGCCGCTGAGCGCAGACCGTCCAGGATGCCCTGGTACAGGGAGAGCACGTCCCAGTGGAGCCCGTCGGGAAGCTCCACAGGGGTGTTGGTGAAACGGTGCACCTCGTTCAGCACCAGGGTCTCCGGGCCGACCCGTCCGGTGATGACCCGGCCGCTGGTGGCACCGAGGTCAACCGCGGCGAAAACCGGATCGTTCGTGGAACTCGCAGGCATGGCAATCTCATCCGATCAAGACGGGGAGCCGCGCCCCGGACAGGTACGCGAAGGCGTCCGGGGCGCGGCCGAGTGGCACGGCGTCAGCGCAGGAAGGCCGCCGCCACCCCGGCGTCGACCGGAATGTGCAGGCCGGTGGTGTGGGTGAGGTCCCCGCCCGTCAGCGCGAAGACGGCGTTCGCGACGTGCTCGGGCAGCACCTCGCGCTTGAGGATCGTGCGCTGGGCGTAGAACTCGCCGAGCTTCTCCTCCTCGATCCCGTACGTCGCGGCGCGCTGGGCCCCCCAGCCCGCCGCGAAGATGCCGGAGCCGCGGACCACCCCGTCAGGATTGACCCCGTTGACCCGGATGCCGTGCTCCCCGAGTTCGGCGGCCAGCAGACGGACCTGGTGTGCCTGGTCGGCCTTGGTGGCCGAGTAGGCGATGTTGTTCGGGCCCGCGAACACGGCGTTCTTGGACGCGATGTAGACGATGTCGCCGCCGAGGTTCTGGGACCGCATCACGCGGGCCGCCTCGCGCGAGACCAGGAAGGACCCACGCGCCATGATGTCGTGCTGAAGGTCCCAGTCCCGCGCCGTGGTCTCCAGCAAGGGTTTGGAGATCGAGATCCCGGCGTTGTTCACGACCAGGTCGACTCCGCCGAAGGCCAGCGCGGCCGCCTCGAACGCCTCCACCACGGCGTCCTCGGAAGTGACGTCCACGGTCACCGCGACAGCCTTGTCCGGGCCGCCGAGCTCATCGGCGACCGCCGTGGCGGCCGCGGTGTTCAGGTCCGCGACGACGACGCACGCTCCCTCGGCGACCAGCCGCCGGGCGATGGCCTTGCCGATGCCCGACCCGGCTCCGGTGACGAGCGCCACCCGGGTGGCCAGCGCCTTCGGTTTCGGCATACGGCGGAGCTTGGCCTCCTCCAGTTCCCAGTACTCGATGCGGAACTTCTCGGACTCCTCGATCGGAGCGTAGGCGGATACCGCCTCGGCCCCGCGCATCACGTTGACGGCATTGAGGTAGAACTCCCCGGCGACCCGGGCGGTCTGCTTGTCCTTGCCGTACGAGAACATCCCGACACCGGGCACCAGCACGATCGCGGGGTCGGCGCCTCGCATCGGCGGCGAGTCGGGTGCGGCGTGGCGCTCGTAGTAGGAGCGGTACGCCTCCCGGTACTCCTCGTGGAGCACCCGGAGCCGGGCGACCGCCTCGTCCAGTGGTGCGTCGGCCGGCAGGTCGAGCACCAGCGGGCGGACCTTGGTCCGCAGGAAGTGGTCGGGGCAGGACGTGCCGAGGGCCGCGAGCCGGGGGTGCTCGGCTCGTGACAGGAAGTCCAGCAGGGGCTCCGCGTCGGTGAAGTGCCCCACCTGGGGACGGTCCGTGGAGGCCAGCCCGCGGATGACCGGGGCGAGCGCAGCGGCCCGTTCCCGGCGAGCGCTCCCACCGAGCGCCTCCCGGCCGGGGAGGACGGGACCGAAGGGTTCCGCCCGCCCGCGCTCCTCGAGGAAGGTCTCGGCCGTCCGGATCATCCACAGGGCGTTGCTCTCACACTCCTCGGACGTGCTGCCCCACGCGGTGATGCCGTGACCTCCCAGGACCACCCCGACGGCCTGCGGGTTCGCCTCCTTGACCGCCGCGATGTCGAGGCCCAGCTGGAACCCTGGCCGCCGCCAGCCCACCCACGCCACCTTGTCGCCGAAGCACTCGGCGGTCAGTTTCTCGCCGTCGGCGGCACAGGCCAGCGCGATGCCGGAGTCGGGGTGGAGATGGTCCACGTGCGCCGCTTCGACCAGCGCGTGCATGGCGGTGTCGATCGACGGCGCCGCACCCCCCTTGCCGTGCAGGCAGTAGTCGAACGCCGCGACCATCTCGTCCTCGCGCTCGACCCCCGGGTACACCCCCTTGAGGGCGCGCACCCGGTCCAGCCGGAGGACCGCGAGGCCGTCCTCGGTCAATGTCCCCAGGTCACCGCCCGACCCCTTGACCCAGAGGAGGTCGGCCCGGCCTCCGGTGACCGGATCGGTCTCCGTCGCCTTGGCCGAGGTGTTGCCACCCGCGTAGTTGGTGTTGCGGGGATCGGAGCCGATCCGGTGGGCGCGCTCCAGGAGCGCGGCGACCTCGGGGTGCGTCGCGGACGTCATGGGGTTTCCTTCGGTGGGGAGGACGGGCGGGTACGGCGGGGGCTGTCCGGGGCGGGGGAGCGGTGGATCAAGCTCCCCAGCCCGCCTGGTCGCCCCCGACGCGGTCGGCTGCGATGCGCGCCTGGTTCCCGGACGCGAGATAGGCCCCGAACGGGTCGCGATCCAGGCCGAGTTCCTCACGGACATCGGCGAGAAGCGGCCTCACGTCCGTGTTGAACGCGTCCATCAGCACCCCGTTGGCCGCGAGGACGTCACCGGACCGCTGTGCGCCGGCCAGGGCCTCGGTGTCGATCAGCAGTGCCTTCGCCGTGGCCTCCTGGACGTTGGTGACCGAGCGGATGACGGCGGGGATCTTCGCCTCGATGTTGTGGCACTGGTCGAGCATGAAGTTGACGTCGGCCGCGGGATCGAGGCCGCCGTTCCTGACCACCTCGTGCATGATCCGGAAGAGCTGGAACGGGTCCGCGGCACCCGCCATCAGGTCGTCGTCCGCGTAGAAACGGGAGTTGAAGTCGAAGGCTCCGAGCTTTCCCTCACGCAGCAGGAACGCCACGATGAACTCGATGTTCGTGCCCGGCGCGTGGTGTCCGGTGTCGACGACGACCTGGGCCTTCGGCCCGAGCTTGAGGCAGTGGGCGTACGAGGTACCCCAGTCGGGGACGTCGGTGGTGTAGAAGGCCGGTTCGAAGAGCTTGTACTCCAGCAGCATCCGCTGGTCTTCCCCGAGCCGCCCGTACACCTCGGTGAGGGCCTCGGCCAGGCGGTCCTGCCGGCCGACGATGTCGTCCTGACCCGGATAGTTGGTGCCGTCCGAGAACCACAGCTTGAGATCGGGCGAGCCGGTGGCGTCCATGATGTCGACACACTCGAGCAGATGGTCGGTCGCCTTGCGCCGGATCTTCGGATCCGGGTGGGTGACCGAGCCGAGCTTGAAGTCGTCGTCCTGGAAGACGTTGGAGTTGATCGCGCCGATTCTCAGTCCCAGGTCCTCGGCATGGCCGGCCAGTGCCGCGTAGTCGTCCACCCTGTCCCACGGGATGTGCAACGACACCTTGGGTGCGACCCCGGTGTAGGCGTGGACCTGCGCCGCGTCCGCCAGCTTCTCGAAGGGATCGCGCGGCACACCGGGCTGGGCGAAGACCTTGAAACGGGTCCCCGAGTTTCCGTACCCCCAGGACGGCGTCTCTATGACCTGAGACTTCAAAGCTGCCTTGACGGCCGACACATCAGACATGAGCACCTCGTAAGCAGAGCATCCGGCGATCGGTCGGGATCGAGGATGTGAATCGTTTCATCTGCCGCGTACGCTAGGTTTCACCGCTGTTGCGCGTCAAGGTGTCCGTCGCGTTTTCCTGGTGGTTTGAATCAATTCACCACAGCCGGACGCGTCAACGGCGCCCTCTCCGCGCGGGCATGCGCGGCATGGGGCACATGTCGTGGATGCGCGGACGCGGAGCTCGCCGGCGCCGGACCCGTCGGACGCCCTCCGCTCGACGAACTGTTCCCAGGACCGCGGCCAGTCCGGTGCGCGAGGGGTCCGCTTCCCTGTCGAGGGCTGCTGCGTCCCCCCCATGCCCGCCCGGGAGAGCAAGCAGGCGAGCAGGCGCCCTTGAGATGGTTCCGGACAGGCACGCGCACGGCGCCTGTCGCACAGCGGGTGGCGAGGTGGCGGGCGAGGGCGGACTCAGGTCACCAGGAAATGCGAACGGGCAGACCGTCCCCCTCGGATGCCCGTGGACACGACGACCTGCGCGTGAGACGGCGTGGGCCTCCGGAACTCGGCCGATGGCCCGTTCCGGTCCGAAGGCGCTCGGCCCGGGACGCCCCGACGCCCGCCTGCCGCATGCAACTGCGGTCGGCCGACCCGTCCGGCGGCTGCGCGCCCGACGAGTCGCTCCGCCCGGTCAGGCACAACGGGGCGGGCGGCGCATCACTCCGGAGCGGCACCACCGTGAGGAGCTCTCACCGGCCGGAACCCGACACGCTCGGCTGCATCTCACGCACGAGCGCGAAGAAGCGGTCCTCGTTGCCCGCGAGCCCGGCCAGGCGCAGAGCCTCGTCGGCCTCCTCCATCGGGGAGGAGAGAACCGGCATGTACAGCGGCGCGTCCTCAGGCGAGGCGAGCGCGGCACGGGTGGCCGCCAGCAAGCGGATGTAGGCCTGTGCCGCGGCGACTTCGGCTTGGTGCATCTCAGCATCTCCCCCTCGGAGGTGTCGGACCGTCAAGGATCCCTCATGGGTCTGACAATCGCCGTACGGCGCCGCCGGACGGACTCAGGCGCGAAGTCCGGCCGGCGGCTCGACCTCGAGGAACCGGCGCCGGCGTCGGCCGCGGTACGACAGGACCGTCCAGCCCAGTCGCCGCAGCGCTGCGCCACAGCCGCTCAGGGCCTCCTCCTCGTCGTGGACCGCGCCGCTCCCCGGAGGACCGGCCCACTCGACTCTCACGGAACCCGGCGTCCCGTCCTCGGACACGCGGTAGCCCGTGCGGGCGCGGTCGCCTGACGGGGTGAGCGCCGAGGCCGGGAAGCCCGCGGCCTCCAGGGCGAGCGCCACCGCCCTGAGCGGCCGGTGGAGCTCCCACAGGGCGGGCACGCCCTCCGGATGTGCGTGGTCGGAGCCTGTCAGCCTCC
Source organism: Streptomyces sp. NPDC059166 (assembly GCF_042755185.1). Taxonomy (NCBI): domain Bacteria; kingdom Bacillati; phylum Actinomycetota; class Actinomycetes; order Kitasatosporales; family Streptomycetaceae; genus Streptomyces; species Streptomyces sp. NPDC059166. Next base: position 51,367 of record NZ_JBHZCI010000024.1, read on the forward strand.
GGATCTGAAGCATCCCCTCGAAGGCGGTGCGTACCTCACCGGCGCGCTCGGCCGCCGCATCGCCGGGCACCGGACCGTCACCGGTGGCCGGTTCGAATCCGCCGTCCGGTGCCGTCACCATGTCTGCCCCCTTCGCCGGACAGCCGCTCGTTCAGCCAAGTGTGCCCCCGGGCACCGACAGCAGGACCCCCGCCTGCCCGGCGCGTGCCGCCGGCGCGCGCCGGCGGCACGTTTCGGCCGGCCTGGCCAGGGGGGCCCGTACACCGAGCTGTGGACTCGACGACGGTTCAGCCCTGGCGCGGATCACTCGCGCCCGGAGCCGAACCGCCCGGGCCGGTCTGCTCCAGCGCGGTCTTGAGCCGCTCGAGTGTCGTGCGGATGTTGGCGCGCTGGAACTCCGCGAAGGTGTGCCCTCTGGTCGCCACCCGGTCGAACGCGTTGGCGAGCACGTCGGGCCAGGCGCGGCGGTTGTCCGTCCAGGTCTCCGTGACCAGGGTGCAGCCGTCCACCGCCTCGAAGTGGTACTCCCACAGCGCGATCGCCCCTGGCAGCAGCGGGCGCCGGGCGCCGATGGCGTGCACGCGGAAGGCGAACCGTTCACCCGGGTCCGCCGCGGTGACCGTGCAACGGGTCGTCCAGCGGAAGGAGCCGCGCTTGTTCCTGCCCTCGAAGACCATGCCGACGTGAGCACTGCGGCGCTCTCCCAGCACGCGGGCCCCGAGGTTCTCGGGACTCCAGCGGCCCATGGCGGTGGGGTCGCTCACCTGGTCGTACACGGCCGAGGGCGCGGCCCTGATCAGGATGGTGTCCGACACGGACATGGTGCGTGGCATGAGAGATGCTCCTCGTCCTCGGATGCTCCGCACGCCGGAGGCGGCCGGAGCCGTGTGCGTGTGCGACTCGCGGCGGGCGTTCCGGGGACAGTGTCACCCACCGGGCCGTGGGCCCGGAAGCCGGACCCCGGGCAGGCCGTCGAGGGCCGCGATCGGCTGCCGAGGGCGACGAATCGGTTCAGCAGCCGCGCGGGGGATGAGCCGGCCCCGGGTGGGCAGCCATGGCAGAGACAAGCGGAACCACAATCCCCCACTTGGAGGTGGCGCCCGTGCTGCACGGTGTCGACGTCAGCGCCTTCCAGACGGAATTCGACACGGACGGACTGGATTTCGTGTTCGTCAAGGCGACCGAAGGCCGCTCCTACGTCAATCCGAAGCTCAGGAGCCAGGTGAAGCGCGTGCGGGACTCCGAATGCGTCCTCGGCTTCTACCACTTCCTCTGGCCCGGCCACCCGAAGGACCAGGCCGCGTACTTCCTCGAACACGCGAGCCCGAGGGAGGGTGACCTGCTCGCCGTCGACTGGGAGCAGACGGGCGAAGGGACGCGCGCCGGCAGCGCGGACAAGGACCGCTTCATCCGAGAGGTGAAGAGACTGAGCCCCCGCCACCGGGTCCTGCTCTACTGCAACCGCGCGTTCTGGACCGGCCACGACACGAGCGGCTACGCGGGTGACGGACTCTGGATCGCCGACTACGGCAAGCCGGCGGCGCCGCGGATCGAGGCGGCCTGGCGCATCCACCAGTACACGGACCACCCCCTCGACAAGAACGTCGCCGACTTCGCCACCCGGGAGGCGATGCGTTCCTGGGCGGCGAACTGAGCATCAGGCCCCACCGCGTCAACGAGCGGGCCGCGCCCTTCGGCCAGTGGAGTGTCCTTTGTCAACCACTGGTGCACTGCGTACGGAGATGACCTGCGGTGCCCCCGCGGGGAGTCCATCCTGGTCGCCGAGTCCGCAACCGGCCGTCGACCGAAGGAGTGCCGCAGTGACGACGAGGGGCCCCTCAGCACCGGTGGAAGCCGATGTCGCCTACCAGGACGAACTGCCTGTACGGCGTCGGCAGCCGGGGAACGTGGTCATCAGGTGGCTGACCACCACCGACCACAAGACGATCGGCACGCTCTACCTGAGCACCTCGTTCGCCTTCTTCCTCATCGGCGGCGTCCTGGCACTCGTCATGCGGGCCGAGCTGGCCCGCCCGGGCGGCCAGATCGTCTCGAACGAGCAGTTCAACCAGGCGTTCACGATGCACGGCACGATCATGCTGCTGATGTTCGCTACACCGCTGTTCGCCGGGTTCGCGAACTGGATCATGCCGCTGCAGATCGGCGCGCCCGACGTGGCGTTCCCGCGGCTGAACATGTTCGCGTACTGGCTGTACCTCTTCGGCTCCCTCATCGCGGTGGCCGGCTTCCTCACCCCGCAGGGCGCTGCCGACTTCGGCTGGTTCGCCTACTCCCCGCTCACCGACGCGGTCCGCTCACCGGGCGTCGGCGCCGACATGTGGATCATGGGTCTGGCCTTCTCCGGCTTCGGCACGATCCTCGGCTCGGTCAACTTCATCACCACGATCATCTGCATGCGCGCCCCCGGCATGACGATGTTCCGCATGCCGATCTTCACCTGGAACGTCCTGCTGACCGGTGTCCTGGTCCTGCTCGCCTTCCCGGTCCTCGCCGCCGCGCTCTTCGCGCTCGAGGTCGACCGGAAGTTCGGCGCCCTCGTGTTCGACCCCGCCAACGGAGGCTCGCTCCTGTGGCAGCACCTCTTCTGGTTCTTCGGCCATCCGGAGGTGTACATCATCGCGCTGCCGTTCTTCGGCATCGTCACGGAGATCTTCCCGGTCTTCAGCAGGAAGCCGATCTTCGGCTACATCGGCCTGGTCGCCGCGACGATCGCCATCGCAGGCCTCTCGGTGACGGTCTGGGCGCACCACATGTACGTCACGGGCGGCGTGCTTCTGCCGTTCTTCTCGTTCATGACCTTCCTCATCGCCGTTCCGACCGGTGTGAAGTTCTTCAACTGGATCGGCACGATGTGGAAGGGCTCCCTGTCCTTCGAGACGCCGATGCTCTGGTCCATCGGCTTCCTCGTCACCTTCCTGTTCGGCGGGCTCACCGGTGTGCTGCTCGCCTCGCCGCCGCTGGACTTCCACGTCTCCGACTCGTACTTCGTCGTCGCGCACTTCCACTACGTCGTCTTCGGCACGGTGGTCTTCGCGATGTTCGCCGGATTCCACTTCTGGTGGCCGAAGTTCACCGGCAAGATGCTGGACGAGCGGCTCGGCAAGATCACCTTCTGGACCCTGTTCTGCGGCTTCCACGGCACCTTCCTCGTGCAGCACTGGCTCGGCGCCGAGGGCATGGCCCGCAGGTACGCGGACTACCTCGCCGCGGACGGCTTCACCCTGCTGAACACGATCTCGACGATCTCCTCGTTCGTGCTCGGGCTCTCCATGCTCCCGTTCCTCTACAACGTCTGGAAGACCGCCAAGTACGGCAAGCAGATCACGGTCGACGACCCGTGGGGCTACGGCCGTTCGCTCGAATGGGCGACGTCGTGCCCGCCGCCGCGCCACAACTTCCTCACGCTTCCGCGGATCCGTTCCGAGTCACCCGCCTTCGACCTGCACTATCCCTCGATCCGCGCGCTCGAGGAAGCCGCCACCCGGCCGCACGAATCGGTGACCGTGGCGCCCGGCGACAAGCAGCTCTGACGCCCCGCGGACGGCTCGAGGGAAGAGGAGGACCGTGTGAAGCCGGACAAGGACAGCGCCCGGGGCCTGGCCCAGGTCGAGGGGTATCTGCTCTGGAACGCCGAGCTCGACAGCGCCCGGCGCCAGGCACGCCGCTTCACCGACGAACTGCCGTGGCTCACCACCGCTCAGCGGGACGACGTGGAGCGCGTCTACACGGCGGAGCGGATCGAGGCGGGACGCGAGACCCTCACCCGGATCGCCGGCCGGGCGCTGGAACTGCGCGACGAGTACACCGCACGCTACGACCGCCTGAGGGCCCGTTGCGTCGCCGCGTCGGTACTCTTCGCCTGCGCGGCGGCCGGTGCCTGCGCCGTACTGACTCTGCTCAGCCGCTGACCCCGACCCGGGGAGTCCCGGCGTACACCGCCGCACCCCGGGTCACGGTCTGGGCGCGCTCGAGTTCGGAGAGATGGGCGAGCAGCAGTTCCGCGTGCCGGCTGGGCAGTCCGGCCTCCGGCTGGGCGAGCTGGACCGCGCAGGCGGTGGTGGTGTCGATGAGCCGTTCCACCGCCCCGGCGACTCCCGCGGATCCTGCGGAGTGCCGGGCCACCCGGGGCAGTTCGGCGGCGGAGACGTCGATCGCCGTGCGCGCCGCCGCCAGCGAGCGGTAGGCGTCGCGGCGGAGGGCTCCGCGCCCGGCGTCGTCCTCCGGTGCGCGCAGTACGTGTCCCAGGTAGCGGTGGGCGGAGCCCACCGCCGTGTCCAGGGCGGCGCGCACGCCGTGCCCCCGCCGGCCGGGGAGCGGGAGGTGGCCCACGAGCAGCACCGTCGCGCAGGCGAGAAGTGATTCCACCACCCGCGCCCAGGCGGCCGACGGTTCACCACCGAGCGGCACGAGCGACAGTACGAGCACGGTGACCACCGAGGTCTGCACCGCGAAGTGGCGCGTGGCGACCGGAAGCAGGGCGCCGCAGAGAGCCACCACCGCAACCGGCGGGACCTGTCCGGACACCAGGAGCGCCAGGGCGCCGGACAACGCCGCCCCGCCCACGGTGCCCACCGCGCGGCAGACCACCCTGGAGGCCAGGGGACCCAGATCGGGCTTCACCAGGAACACCGTGGTGGCGGGCAGCCAGTACCAGTGCTCGTGGTGCAGCCACTGGGCCACGAACGTACTCGTCGCGCAGCACAGAGCCACCCGCAGACCGTACTCGAGCCCCGCCGCGCTCCAGGCCCGCGCGAAGAGGGCGGAGACCGAGCGCCTTCGCCGTACACCGGGGAGCGTGCCGTGAGGGCGGTCGAAGACCGTCGCCGCACGCAGCAGCGCGTCGTCCAGCGCCCTCAGTCCGGCATCCGTCCCGGCAGGGGCGGGCAGCGGCCCGCAGGCGGCGCCGTTCCGTACCGACGCGGCCAGCCTGCGGGGGCCCTCCGCGATTCGCGCGGACAGCGCGGTGCCCGCCCACGCCAGCGCCGTCGCCGCTTCGGCGAGCGGGAAGGCCGCGGCGTACTGGGCGTGCAGGCGTCGCTCGGCGGACGAACTCGCGTACCTCCTGAGCCGTGGTCCGGCCAGTGCGTCCTGCGCCTGGTCCAGCGCCGCACTCAGCGCCGTACGAGCGGTGCGGGCACGTGGACCACCGCTCGCGTCCAGCAGCCCTGCCACCGCGTCGTACACCGCCGCGACCGCGTCCCGTTCGCCGTCGAACCGGTACGGCACGCTCCCGAGGCGCCCGGGCGACGGCAGGAGCAGCCGCAGCAGGAGCAGCCAGGACGCTCCGGCCAGGAACAGCAGGGCGCGTGCGGGTCCGGGCTCGGGCAACGGCATGCCGGCGCCGATCACGATGGTGACCAGTACCTGGGTGCCGCAGGCCGACGCCACCGGTCCGGTGGAGCTGATCGCACCCGCCAGAAGCCCGAACAGCCCGAACGCGACCGGAAGGATCACGAGGGAACGTCCGTCGACGGCGGCGGCCACCGCACTGCCCACCAGCAGCCCGGTGGAGCCCGCGAGGGCGGGAAGACCGAGCCGGGGGACAGCCGCCCGACGGCTACCCGGCCGGTCGTTGATGCCGGCCAGCATCGCGCCCAGCGCCGCCGGGATGCCGGCCGTCGGCCGGTCCGCGAGGACCAGCACCAGCAGCGGCACGGATGCGAGCCCTCCGCGCATCACAGCGTTCCAGGGCACGGGACCGCGCTGGGCGCGCAGCACATGGGCGAGCCAGAGGGGGAGCCGACCGGGCAGAGGGGAAGTGGTCACCGTGCTCCTGTCCGAGGGGAGGCGTCGAATCGCGCGGGACGCCTTCGGCCGGGCTCGGACCCAGCGTAGACCGCTCAGATGGAGCGGGTGCTACCTGCCCGTTTCCGGCGTATGTCGCCGGCCGTGACCGCCCGCGTCACAGAGCGGCCGCGAAGTTCTGCGTCCATACGGGTCCACCCGACGAGTCGACGCGGCCGACCCCGATCTCCTTGAACGCGCAGTTGAGGATGTTCGCCCGGTGCCCCTCACTGTTCATCCACGCATCCATGACCGACGCGGCGGACTGCTGCCCCTTCGCGATGTTCTCGCCGTACGTGCTCCACCGGTAGCCCTCGGCGGTTATTCGGGCGCCGGGGTCCGTCCCCTCGGGGGAGGTGTGCGAGAAGTAGTCGCGGGCCGCCATGTCCTCGGAGTGCCGTGTCGCGGCCTTGTCCAGCAGGGTGTTGCCGCTGACCGGCTCACAACCCGACTTGGATCGCTCCGTGTTGACCAGCGCGATCACCTCCTCGGCCACGGACCGGGCGGCCGCGTCCGCGGGGGCGGAGGACGGAGGGGACGGCTTGGGCCTCGGCTTCGGCGTGTGCCGCGGAGCGGGGGAGGCACTCCGGCTCGCGGAGGCCGACGGGGACGCGGGACCCGAGCGCGTGGGCGCGGCCCTGGACACGGACGGAGTCGGGGAGGGAGGCGCCACCGACGCCGACGGCAGTGCGGTGACCGGGGACGACGGACCGGTGAGCGGCGTGAGCGCGGTCGCCGGGTCCTCGACCGTGTCGTCGGTGTAGAGGTGTACGGCCGCCCCGCCGCCCCCCAGGACCGCGACCGCGGCGAGCCCCGCGACGACCGTGGTGCGACGGCGACGCCTCGCACTGTCCCTGCGCCGCGCGGCACGTCCGGGACCCGGCACCGTGGTCGTGGACAGGAACTTCACGGGTGTGTCCTCAGGGCCGCCCGTTGCCGTGCGCGCGGCGACGGGAACCACCGCCAGCCCGGCCAGCAGGCCCTCGGGCGGCACCAGCCCCGAGCGGTGCCCCGCGCAGACGGTGCACTCGCGCGCGTGACGGGCCAGTCGCTTCCGCCAGAGAGCGGAGGGCACACCGCTCCAGCCGGCCGTCAGGTCCTCCAGCAGGACGCAGCGGGGCACCGCCGCCAGGGCCCGCACCACGACCCGTGCCGACTCCAGTCGCTCCTTCATCCGCTGGACACGGACCGCCGCGTGCTGGGGCGACAGGCCGAGCGCCTGCGCCACCTCCGCTCTCGACAGCTGACCCGCCGCCTCCAGCCACCACAGCGAGACCAGTTCCCGGTCCTCGGGGTCCAGCCACCGGGTGGCCTCGGCCGCCTCCCGGCGCTGCCCCGTGAGCCCGAGCCTGACGATCGTGAGCTCCACGAAGTCGGCCGCGGGGTCGACGACGTCGAACCGGTCGTCGACCGGCGCCGTCGGCAGCTCTCCCGTGCGGCGGCGCCGGTGCCCGCGGATCTCGTTCATGGTGATCGCCACGAACCAGGACCTGAAGCTCTTCGGGGAGCGGAGGGAGGGGAGCCCGCGCAGCATGCGCAGGACACTGTCCTGCACCACGTCGTCGACATCGGCGTGCCCGTTCAGCGCCCGCCCGACGATGTTGTAGACCAGGGGCAGGTACGACGCGACGAGGCGGTCCTGCGCCTCGGTGTCACCGTGCTGTGCCGCCTTGATCAACGCGGTCTCGCGTGCCTCGCCCATGCTGTGCTCACTCTTCCGGGGTCCTGTTCCGTCACTTCCCACACTCGGGAGACGCCGTGCGGCGGGGACGATAACAGGAATCCGGCCGTGTGCTCGATGCGCGCTCGGACATCCGTACGCGCCGTCGTGCCGGGCCCGGTGACGCAACCGCGCCGTCACCGGGCCCGGCACCCGCCCGGCGGCGGGCGGGGCGCGGTGGACCAGGGATCAGGAACGAGGCGGGTCGTCGGTGTCGCGGTCCGATCCCAGCTGCTGCTTGAGCTTGTCCTGACCGGTGTCGACGTGCTTGCCGTACTTGCCCTGTGTCCGGTCGTCGACCATGTCGCCCGCCTTGTCGACGCCCTTTCCGGCCTGGTCCTCGTGGCCCTTCAGCATCTTCTTGATCTTGTCCATCGCGGACATGGCGCCATCCTCCTCGTTCGGTTTCCCCCACCCGTCCAGCGTCACCGCACAAGGCGCGCTCCGCATCCGCGAGCGCGGGCCCGGCGTGACCGCCGGGCTTCTCGCGTGTGAAGGCCGCAGGGATGGGCAGATACCGGGTTACGAGGAGGAGGTGGTGGCCGTGGGCCGCATCCAGATCGTCCGCCGTCCGCAGCCCCCCACGGGGCGGCCCCCGCTGGATCTGCGCACGCCCTCGGGGCGGCCGCTGCCGTACTGACCCGGGGTGCGCCGCACCGACACCTACGGGCTGATCGAGCCGGGTGTGGCCTGGCGGTCCCAGTTGCGGCCCGCGAGGGGCTCCGGCCGCTCCTCGGCCCGCGGGGTCACGCTCGAGCGGTTCGGGACGCGATCCCTGAGCCGGCGGGCCGGAGCGTAAGCTCCGGAAACATGATCGACCATCGCGCGCACACCCCGTCCGCCCACCGGACGAACTGGGCCGGCAACGTCACCTTCCGCGCGGAGCGGCTGCACACCCCCACCACGATCGCCGAGCTGCGCGATCTCGTCTCCGCGGGCGGGGCCCTCAGGGCGCTGGGCACAGGACACTCCTTCAACACCGTCGCCGACACCTCCGGCACCCTCGTCTCCGTCGCAGGACTGCCACGGACCCTCGACGTGGACAGCCGGGCCGGAACGGCGACGGTGAGTGCGGGTCTCCGCTTCGCTGAGCTGACCGGCACCCTTCATCGCCACGGATTCGCCCTGCACAACCTGGGCTCGCTTCCCCACATCTCGGTCGCAGGGGCGTGCGCCACCGGGACCCACGGCTCGGGAGCGGGAAACCGTTCCCTGGCCGGAGCCGTCAGGGCCCTGGAACTCGTCACCGCCGACGGTGACCTCATGACCCTGGAAAGGGGCGAGGACGACTTCGAGGGCGCCGTGGTCTCTCTGGGCGCGCTGGGCGTGGTGACCCGGCTGACCCTCGATCTGGTGCCGGCGTTCGACATCCAGCAGAGCGTCTACGAGGGCCTCCCGCAGGAACGACTGCTCGGCCGGTTCGACGAGATCATGTCCGAGGCGTACAGCGTGAGCCTCTTCACCGGCTGGCACGGCGGACCGGTCGACCAGGTCTGGCTCAAGCGGAAGGTCACGGACGGCGGACCTCGCTCCGCTCCCGGCGAGTGGCAGGGAGCGACCCTCGCGGACGGCCCCAGGCACCCCGTCCCCGGCATGGCGACCGAGCACTGCACCGAGCAGCTGGGCGCCCCGGGCCCCTGGCACACGAGACTTCCCCACTTCCGTCCGGAATTCACGCCGAGCAACGGCGACGAACTCCAGTCCGAGTACTTCGTGGCCCGCGAGGACGCGGTGGCCGCCTACGAAGCGCTCGACCGCGTCCGGCAGGACATCGCGCCGTTGCTCCAGATCGGCGAGATCCGCAGCGTCGCAGGCGACGACCTGTGGCTCAGTCCGGCTCAGGGCAGGGATTCCGTGGCCTTCCACTTCACCTGGGTGCCCGACACCGATGCCGTCCTCCCCGCGGTCGGGGCCGTCGAGGAGGCCCTCGCCCCCTTCGGCGCGCGGCCGCACTGGGGCAAGGTGTTCACCACCCCGCCCGCGACGCTCCGGTCGCTGTACCCCCGCTACGCGGACTTCGAACGACTGGTCCTCCGGCTCGACCCCACGGGAGTGTTCCGCAACGACTTCCTGGCACGTCACTTCCCCGGTACCTCCTGACCGGGCACCGCCGCCCTTCCTCCCTCACCGGCTCTCCCCGTCCTTCGGCCCGTCGGATCCGGCCTCCCGCAACGGCCGCGGGGTGAGCTCCTCCACCAGCGCGGCGAGCTCCTCACAGGCGACCTCCGTCTCACGGCGGATGTTGTTGTGCTCGGTGACGATCGCGGCGAGGAGGAGTGCGGTCAACGCCACCGAGCCGTTGAGAATGCACAGGTTGAACATCACCTCGGGCACCGAGTGACCGGCGAACGGGCCCACCCCCTCGGTGCCCGCGACGATCGCCATGACGGAGACCAGGAGCGCGCACGGTGCACTCCCGGCCAGCTGGAAGCGGAGCGCGGCCCAGACGAGGACCGGGAAGACCAGGTAGATCATGGAGAGGGAACTCCGCGTCGCGATGGCCGAGGCCGCGACGGCCACCACCGAGAGGAGCAGGGCTTCGCCCCATCGGTCGTCCACCCGGGGCATGCGCGCCTTCCGCAGGACGAGCAGCAGCGGGGTGACCATGAGTACACCCATGGCGTCCCCGGCCCACCAGGCCGACCACACGGGCCAGAAGTCACCCCCGGACAGCGAACCGCTCAGCAACTGGACCCCCGCTCCCGCGGTGGCGCTGAGGGCCATACCGCCCAGGGCACCGAGGAAGACCAGGGCGACGCCGTCCCGCAGACGGTCCAGTTCGATCCGGAATCCGACCGCGCGCAGGGCCAGACACGAAGACAGCGGAGCCAGGGCGCTGCCCGCCGAGACCGCGAGCGCCCAGCCGCTGAAGTCGTCACTCATCGACAGGACGGTGCACACCGCGCCCAGGGCGATACCAGGCCAGATCCGGAGCCCGAGGTACAGCAGAGCGGCCAGCGCGATACCTGAGGGCGGCCACAGAGGGGTGATGACCGCGCCCTCGACCGTCACCTTCCTGAGCAGTCCGATCTGCCCGGAGCCGTAGTAGGCGGCGGCGATTCCCAGCGTCTGCAGAACGAGCACGGTTCGACGTCTGGTCTTCTCGCTGCGCATCACGCATCTCATGAGACACCGCTGACGTCGGCCTCCGGTCCCCTGACACGCGCGGGGCGCCGTCCGCTCACGGTGGACCGGGAACGCGGTTGCCATGACGCAGAACCAGCACCGCGGCGTCGTCCTCGTGCCCCGTGAGGGCCGCGGCCTTCAGCACCAGGTCCGCGAGATCCTCCGCGTCGGCGCCCGCATGGGCACTCACCAGGCGCCGGACCCGGTCGAGGCCGTCGTCGATGGACAGCGAGGGACCTTCGATGACTCCGTCGGTGAGCAGGACAAGCGCGCCTTCCACGTCAAGCGTCCGACGGGTGACGGGGTAGTCCTGCCCGAAGTCGATCCCCAGGGGCAGGCCGCCGGCGTCGTCGCTGATTCCCGAGCGGCCGTCGGTCGTCGCCCATACCGAGGCGACGTGTCCGGCGCGGGCTCCGAGCAGTTCCCTCGTGCGCGGGTCCAGCCGGAGGAACGAGCAGGTGGCGAAGAGGGCGGAGTCCATGGAGAGGATCACGTCGTTGGCGCGGCTCATCACCTCGCCCGGGTCGGAGGCGGAGGCGGCGATGGCGCGCATGGCGATCCTGATCTGCCCCATGAAGGCGGCCGCCTCGACGTCGTGCCCCTGGACGTCCCCGATGGCCAGGCCGAGCGAGCCGTCCGGCAGCACGAAACCGTCGTACCAGTCCCCGCCGATGTCCAGGCCGTCACGGGCCGGCGCGTAGCGGGCGGCGGTCTGCAGTCCCGGGAAGGCGGGCAGCGTGGCGGGCAGCATCTTGCGCTGAAGGGCCTGGGCCAGCTCGACGCGGGCTTGGTGCAGTTCCACCTCTTGCCGGGCGCGGGCGGTGAGGTGCTGCAGCGTGCTGAGCAGGTCCTCGGCGCTCGCGGATCGTGGAGTTCGCCGCCGGTTCATGGGCCGCTCCGCCTTGAGACAGTTCCTGCATCATATTTCGGCGGGTCGGCTCCTGCGAGCGCGGCGCCGGGACATGGCGGGGGAGGGCCCGCGGGTATCAGCCTGCCCGCCCCAGCGATGTGGTGAGGCGTCCCAGGACTTCCTGCAGGGTGAGGACCTCCTCGACCGTCATCCCCGTGGCCGCGAGGATCGCCCTGGGAACGGGCAGCGCACGCTCACGCAGCGACGCGCCCGCTTCCGTGAGGTGGACGGTGACCGACCGCTCGTCCTCGGGTGCCCGCTCCCGCCGGACGAGACCGGCGGACTCGAGCCGTTTGAGCAGCGGCGACAGCGTGCCGGAATCCAGGTGCAACCGTTCGCCGATGGATTTGACAGCCGAGGGGCCGTGCTCCCAGAGGACCATCATCGCCAGGTACTGGGGATAGGTGAGGCCGAGATCGCGGAGCGCTTCCCGGTAGACGCCGCCGAAGGCGCGCGAGGCGGCCTGCAGGGAGAAGCAGACCTGATGGTCCAGTTTGAGCAGCTCCGCGTCAGGCAGGCGGTCGAGGTCCGGGGGTGGTGACGACGTCATCGTCCAAGAATAGCCTCGAGCGATTCAGTTGTGCACAACTTAATTGTGTGCAACTCTTTTGCCGTGGCCGATGAGCGGTCACCTCCGTACGAGAGAAGGTCATCCCATGGAAGCCCTTTACACCGCAGCCGCCACCGCGAACGGCCGGGAAGGCAGGGCGGTGAGTTCGGACGGCCAGATCGATCTGGCACTGGCGATGCCGCCGGCGCTCGGTGGCAACGGTGAGGGGACCAACCCCGAGCAGCTCTTCGCCGCCGGATACGCGGCCTGCTTCGCCAGCGCCATGGGCGGGGTCGCCCGGGAGATGAAGGTCGACGCCAAGGATGTGGCGGTCACCGCGGAGGTCTCGATCGGCAAGGACGACACGGGCTTCGGCCTGGCGGTCGTCATGCGTGTCGAACTGCCCGAAGCGCTCGAGGGGGAGACCGGGCGGAAGCTGGTCGAGGCGACGCACGCGGCCTGCCCCTACTCGAAGGCGACGCGCGGCAACATCGAGGTCGAGCTCGTCGTCGAGTAGGCCGTGTGGCGGTTCGCTCGTGCGCCCCGCCATGCGAGGGCGGGGCGCACGGCCGGTAAGGAGGGTTCCGGCCATCCTGGCCGGCGGCCAGGGCCTCGGGCCCTCCTTCGGGTGCTGATCTCACCGCCGTGCCCCACCGCGGACCCTGCTCGCGGGGACCGGTCGCCGGGGCGTCGGGGCGAGCGCGTAAACTCGGCTCCCGTTTCCGCCGCTCGGCGGGTGCAACCGATCGATAGGCAGTTACACGTGAGTTTCGCAGAGGCGTCCGACGCACCCATCTACGCCGGTCTGGTGGAGGAGCAGGGGGATGTACCCGCCGAGGTGAGGCGGGTGGCCGAGGAGACCCTGCAGGAGGTCGAGGGCCTGCTCGACTTCAGTGCCATGCGCGTGCCCGCCGGCGCCCGGTAGGCCGCACTCCGGCGCGCGGACCGTACGCACCGCCGACGGAGGTCCGCGGCGTGGGGGACACCACACGTCCGCGGTGCCCGGTCCCGCGAATGCGGGGTATGCGGGGGCAGGATCACTTCCGGAGCCTTCCTGTCCCCGAGCGTACGGAGCGCCGCGTGACCGTCAGCCTGCACCCCTCGGCAACCGTCCTGTTCCAGGGCGACAGCATCACCGATGTCGGGCGGCTGGTCGAGCACGACTGTCCGCTGGGCCGAGGGTACGTCCGGATGGTGGCCGACCTGCTCCACTCCCAACGGCCGGACAGCGGCATCACGATCATCAACCGTGGAATCGGCGGCGACGGGATCTCGGATCTCCGGGCCCGATGGCGTCGGGACGCCGTCGATCTCGCGCCGGACGTCGTGTCGGTCCTCGTCGGAATCAACGACACCTGGCGCCGCTACGACTCCGGTGTCGTCACTCCGGCGGACGTCTACGAGAAGGAGTACCGGGCGCTTCTCGCGCAGCTTCGGGAGGGACGGGACACGCAGCTGGTCCTCGTCGAACCCTTCCTGGTGCCCGTCCGGGCCGAGCAGTGGGCATGGCGTGAGGACCTCGACCCGCGCATCCATGTGGTGCGACGGCTCGCCGAGGAGTTCGGGGCCGCGCTCCTGGCGGCCGACGGCCTCCTGAACCAGGCCGCGCGCGAGGCCGGCGGAGCCGAGTTCATCGCGGGGGACGGGGTCCACCCCACTCCTCTGGGACACACGATCCTGGCGGAGGCGTGGGCCGGGCTGGCCGGCCTTCGAAGCCCCGAGGTCCGGCGGACGGCGTCGTGAGGAGCGTCGCCGGGCAGCGGCACGGACAGTGCCCGGGCAGACCCACCCGATCGTCGGGCCGGCGACGGCCGAAGAGGTTCTGTCCGAGGCGAGGGCCTGCGTCCCACGGGTGACACGGCACGCCAAGGACGCGCTGTCATGTGCTGCCCGAGTGAAGGATCGACGATCACCTTCCGCGCAACTCGGGTGATCCGGGACAGCCCTCGGTGCCGAGGCGGCGTGATCGCCACTAGTATCGCCGCCGTCCGCTCGCGGAATGCAATTGCATCCGGAATTGCATGCGGGGCGTGCGCGGGAACTCCTGTGCGCTCCATGTCCGGCTGCGGGTGGCACCAGAATGCCTCGACCCGACGATCAAGGACTGGACAGCATGCAGCAGACCGGCAACGGCGTGCCCGCCAACTCCCTCACGGGCGTGGAGTGGAGGAAGAGCCGCCACAGCAATCCCAGCGGGAACTGCGTCGAGATGGGCAGGCTTCCCGGCGGGGAAGTGGCGGTACGCAACTCCCGGTTTCCCGACGGACCCGCGCTCGTCTACACGGAGGACGAGGTGCGGGCGTTTCTCGCGGGTGTCCGGGACGGTGAGTTCGACAGCCTGACAGGGTGAACTGGCGGGCGGCGCAGACGTGATGGAGCGGCTCTCCCGCCCGGAGACCGCACCCGCGCCGGGCTCCTGATGGCACACTGGACTGCAGACGCCCGCCTTCAGGAGTCCGTATGCCAGGCATCGAACCGCTTCAGTCCCTGGGAAAGCCGAAGCTCACCTCGGCTGCCGGGGCGAGCCCGACGGCTCTGCGCATGGTCCTGGGGGCCCAGTTGCGGCGCATGAGGGGCGAAGCGGGTATCACGCCGGACACCGCGGCCGATCGTATCCGCTGCTCCACCGCCAAGATCAGCCGGATGGAGACAGGCCACTCGCCGTGCAAGGAGCGGGACGCCGCGGACCTGCTCGAGCTCTACGGGGTCACCGACCCCGCCCGGACGGCGGAGTTCATCGAACTGGTACGACGCGCCGGCCTGCGTGGGTGGTGGCGCAACTACGCGGACGTTCTGCCGGACTGGTTCGAGCCTCTGGTGGGCCTGGAGGAGGCGGCGGCCTCCATCCGGACCTACGAGGGCCACTATGTTCCCGGTCTGCTCCAGACGGCCGACTACGCCTACGCGGTCGTGCGCTCCGGGCACGCACTCGAATCGGACGAGATCACCCGGAGACGCGTGGAACTGCGCCTCAGGCGACAGGAGTTGCTGCAGCGCGCTGACGCCCCGAAGCTGTGGGTCCTGCTCGACGAGGCGGTGCTGATGCGTCCGACAGGTGGAGCCGGAGTGATGCGGGAGCAACTCGAGCACCTGCTGGAGATGACCGAGCTGCCGCATGTGATCGTCCAGGTGGCCCCGTTCGAGGTGACCGCTCACACCTCGCCCGGGAACGCGATCACCTACCTGCGGTTCGCGATGGAAGGGCTCCCCGACGTCGCGTACATCGAGCACCTGACCAATGCCACCTCCGTGAACAAGCCGGAGAGCACCGACGAGTATCGCTGGATCCTGGACTCGCTCAGTGCCCAGTCGCCGAGCCCGGTGGAGAGCAGGAAACTGCTCGGGAAGGCGCTGAAGCGCTACGCCTGAGCGCCCCGCCGCGGGCCGCGCGCATCACCACTTGCGGCCGACGCCGCCGTACTCGATCCATTCCTGGGTCTGCTGCTTCGGGGCGAGGTCTGAATCCGGCCGCCAGGTCGACACCTCCACCAGGCCGGGCTCCAGGACGTCGAGCCCCTCCAGGAAGCCGCGCACGTCGTCCTGCCGGCGCACCCGGCCCCACTGGTTGCCGGTGCTCTTCGCCATGAAGTCGGTCACGAAGTCCCGTGTGGCCGCGTCCTCGCTCACGAGCTGGCAGACCACCAGGAAACTGCCGGGAGCAAGGCGTTCCGCAACCCTCCGGATCAGCCTTGCCGGGTCGTCCTCGTCCGGAATGCAGTGCAGCACCGAAACGAAGAGCGCGGCCACCGGTTCGTCGAAGTCGATGAGCCGTCGCACTTCGGGGTTGCCCAGGATGCCCTCGGTGTCCCGCATGTCGGCCTGGATCACCGCGGTTCTTTCGTTCTCCTCCAGGATGGCCTTGCCGTGTGCAAGCACGATGGGGTCGTTGTCGATGTAGACCACCCGAGCGTTCCCGTCCACCGACTGGGCGACCTGATGGACGTTGTCCTGGGTCGGCAGGCCGGATCCGTGGTCGATGAACTGCCGGATCCCGTACTCGGACGCGAGGTGATGGACGACGCGCCGCAGGAAGCGCCGGTTGTTCACCGCCAGGACCTTGGTGCTGGGAACGACTTGCAGGAGCTCCTCGCAGGCGACCCGGTCGGCCGGGTAGTTGTCCTTGCCGCCCAGGTAGTAGTCGTACATCCGCGCGACGCTCGGCACGTTCACGTCGATGTTCTTCGGAATGGCGGTGTCCCCGTTGCTCATCCAGCCCTCGCGGTTCAGAGAGAAGCTCAAGTCCGTGAAAAGCCATGCTAGGTATCGCGCCGGACGGGTGACAGCCCTCGCGGGGGTGAGGCGTGCACTCATGGGTGTGAACCGGCCACGCGATCCGGCGGGACACGGCGACCCGAACGAGCGGCGGCGTTTCGCACCTGGAATGGGCGGGGCAACTCACCCTGGTAAGGGCTACATTGGAATGTCCCCGGAGAGAATCCCGCGCGAGTCCGCGAACCGTGGGCGCGAGCTGTCAAGGTGGCTGGAAATCGACGATCGGTCATTCCGGGGGTCCGCGTGGAAAACGCCTTGCGGTGACCGGTCCATCGCGCCGCAGGCGGATGACGAAGCGCAGGGCGTCTATCGTGGGCGCATGTCCGCCCCAGAGCTGATCCGTATCGTCTCGCGCGACTCACCCATGGCGCTGGCCCAGGTCGAGCGCGTCCGGAACGAACTCTCGGTCCTCCATCCCACCACCGCCACCGAGGTCGTTCCCGTCCGGACCACCGGTGACAGGTGGATGGGAGACCTGTCGATGGTCGAAGGCAAGGGCGCCTTCACCAAGGAGGTCGACGCCGCGCTGCTCGCCGGCGAGGCGGATCTGGCCGTGCACTGCGTCAAGGACATCCCCGCCGACCGGCCGCTGCCCTCGGGCACGGTGTTCGCCGCGTTCCTGGAGCGGGACGACATCCGCGACGCGCTCGTGCATCCAGGCGGACTGACGCTCGATCAGCTGCCGGACGGCACCCGCATCGGCACGTCATCCGTTCGCCGGGTGGCTCAACTCGCCTCCTCCCACCCGCATCTGGAATGCGTCCCCTTTCGCGGGAACGCCAACAGGCGGCTGGCCAAACTGGCAGCCGGCGAGGTCGACGCGCTGCTCCTCGCCGTTTCCGGACTCCGCCGTATCGACCGGTCCGACGTGGTCACCGAGATCCTCTCCCCGGAGACCATGTGCCCGCCCGTCGGTGCGGGCGTCCTCGCCCTGCAGTGCCGGGAGGACGATGCGGCGACCATCGCCGCGGTAGCCGGGCTCAACCACCCCGGTACCTATCGGGAGACCACCGCCGAGCGGATGTTCCTGCATGTGCTCCAGGGGCACTGCAATTCCCCGATCGCCGGTTACGCCACTGCCCACCGAAACGGCGATCTCTCCCTGCGGGCCTGCGTGTTCACGCCCGACGGAAAGACCGTCCTCAACGCCCACGAGTGGGCCGGTCCGCTGGACCCGGCCACCCTCGGCACCTCGGTCGCTGTCGCGCTCCTGCGTCAGGGTGCCCGTGAGCTGATCGACTCGATCGCTCACTGACACCCTCCAGGCCCTGCCCCCTCGGGGGAACGGCCTTCGGCCCAGCACGTGTCCGCCGGCGCTGTGCGCGCGGTCCACCAGCACCCGAATGCCCCACCCTCCCGTCCCCTCCGGCTGCCGAGTGGCACGTGAGCGGGGATGCTGAGGGTGTGGTGCCCCCGGGGCGCGGCAGGGGCGTCCCTGCCGGATGCCCCTCGTTCGAGCGGAGATCCCATGCCCGGCTTCGAGGCCACGGTCGACATCGACCGACCCGTCGCAGAAGTGTTCTCCTTCCTGGCGGACGGTGAGAACGACAGGAAGTTCAGTCCGCGCGTGCAGAGCATCGCCAAGAGCCCGGCGGGTCCGACAGAGGTGGGGACGGTCTTCCGGAGCACGGTGAAGGACGCCGGTATGACGACCACGCGTGAGTTCCGGATCAGTGAGCTCGTCGCGCCGACCCGCATCCGATGGAACGAACTGTCGTCCAACCTGGTCACGGCCAGTGAGGGCGGCTACGACCTGGAGTCGCTGGCGGACGGCCGTACGCGCGTCCGGATCTTCAATCGGCTCGAGGGGCATGGGGTGGGCAAGCTCCTCGTGGGGCTGGCCGCCGCTGCCGCCCGGAAGGACGCCCCTGCGTTCGGGCAGCGGATCAGGGCAGCGGTGGAGGCATCCTGAGAAGTGTGCCGTTCCGGCCGAGCGCGGCGTCGCCGGCCCGTTCCGGTCGGCCGGTCCGCGTAGGCTCGGTGTCATGGTGCACGTGCTGAGCAGCCGGATGTTGCTGAGACCCCGTGATCCGGAGGCCTCGCGCGACTTCTACGGCCGGACACTCGCCCTCCCCGTCTACCGGGAGTTCGGTACGGGCCCGGAGCGGGGCACGGTGTACTTCCTCGGTGGCGGCTTTCTCGAGGTCTCCGGCCGCTCGGACGCGCCGGTGGCACAGACGCTTCAGTTGTGGATGCAGGTCGCCGACTGTGCGGCCGCCCATGCGGAGGTGGTGAGCCGTGGGGCTCGCGTCCTCAGGCCCCCTGTCGAGGAGCCCTGGGGACTGATCGAGATGTGGATCGCCGACCCGGACGGTCACCGCATCGTGCTGACGGAGGTACCCGAGGGACATCCCTTGCGCTACCGGCCCTGACGGCCCGGGAGATGAGCGGCGAGGGCGGCACCTGCGACTTCCGCGACGAGGGAGTCCCGGGGGGTGTGCCCGCACCGACCTGCGGCGGGTGAGCACGGCGATGACGATCGGCGCGGAACCGGGTGGCCGCATCACGGTGATGTCATTGCGCGTGCCGTATCCCTCTGTCCGTACCGGTCTTGTCGCCCGCCACCCGGCCGACGGATGCCGCAGCGCGGATCCGGGCACCCGAAGGCCACCCTCACCCTCACCTCGAGAGTCAGGTCAGCCTGCGCCGCTTCGTCCGTCCCGCACAGCAGAAGCGCTGCCGGACCCGATCGACCCTGAAGCGTTCACGTACCGCACGAAGCGCGGTGGGCCTGTCCGCTCCTCCCGGATTCACAGCTGGAACTCCACCGGGGAGAGGCCCAGGGCCGAGCACGTCTCCCTGAGGACCGCGTGCTCGGCCTGGGAGAAGTCGCAGTCGGAGCCCGCGATGACGATACCGATCTGGAGCACGGCCCTTGCCTCCGTCGGCTTCTTCGTGGTCTTCACGATCTCCTGCAGCGCTTCCGCCTTTCCCTGCTGGAAGCTGACGGACAGCCTGTCCACGTGATGGTCGAAGCGCTGACGCAACTGTTCCGGCGGGAAGTTCCGCAGGACCTCGTTACCGAGGATCATCGACTCCACATGCCGGCGCTCCGCCGGATCGACATGTCCGTCAGCGGCGGCGACCAAGGCGCACATGGCCATGCTCGCGTCCCGGTACGCGCCGCTGCGAAGCTCCGTCTTCAACGAGGCCAGCTGCGACTTCAGAGCGCTGACCAGCTGCGCGCGCGAGCCGCCCGCCGTTCCCTGCCCTCCGCTCGGGCCGGTGGTGGTATGTCCGCGTCCACCCTGCGACTGCTGGAGCGTCCTGGCCTGGTCCTTGAGCCGGTCCCACACTGCCATGGAGGTCCCCTTCGTTTCGTCCGTGCCATCGGTCACGAGCTGTGCACCTACGGTCCCAACGGGCGGCATCAGGTAAAGGTTCCGCAAAGTGCTCTTCCGTGTCCGGCTGTGCCGCGGCGGCTGTCCGCCCGCGCAGGCTGGGCGTTTCGCGGCTCGGCGTGCCGCCGAGGGCGCGGCCCGCATCCTCGCGGTGATCGCCCTGATGCCCTGTGTCACCACCCGTGCAACCATCGCTGCCTCTCGGATGTCACAACAAGTGGGAGCAAAAAGCTCTCAGGGACACAAGGGGGAAATATGAGACTCGCACGTAATGCCGTGACACTCGGGGCCGTCACCGCGCTCACGGTGGGTGCCACCGCCGCGTTCACCTCGACGGCATCCGCCGCGCCGAACGTCACGCCCCAGGGGGTCTGCGGCAAGGCGTACAAGACCGTCAACTCCGCGCCGGTCGGCTCGCTGGGCACTGTCTACCTGACCTACAACTCCACGAACGGCAAGAACTGCGTCGCCACCATCCGCACGAACCCGGGGTCCGCCAAGCCGATGTCGGCGTACATCTACGTGCCCGCCACCGACGAGTGGGCGGGGGACGACGGCAACTTCACCTCCTACGCGGGGCCGGCCTACGTGTACGGCAAGGGCTACTGCGTGAGCTGGGGCGGTCACATCGCCAACGTGTACGTGTCGGTGGAGAACTCCAACTGCGCCGCGCTGAGGGAGCAGCGGACCACAGACGTCCGCTGACGTACCCGCCGGGCGTGGCTCGGGGTGGTACGGGCAGCTGCAGCTGCCCGTACCACCCCGCCCCGCGGAGTGACCGATCGACGCCGCCGCGGGGCGGCCTCTCGCCTGGTGGGCCGGCGACCGAGGCGGCGGACCGTTGACCCGAGGTGCGAGGAATGAGGGAGCCCCGGCGCGGCCCACGAGGAGGCGCTTCCACGCTCCCGGCGGCTCCGTCCCCACCGCCCGTGCGGCCCGCGCCCGGCCCGCTCGGCGCTCGGATCCCGGGGCAGCCCGCCCCGGACCCTCGGGTCTCTCGTCCGGATCACGCCCCGCTCCCTGATCCGGCCTGATCCGGACGAAAGACCCTGGGCGGCCGCGTGACGGAGGCCGGTGCGGCGGAGCCGGCTCTTCAGAGCCCGGTCACCTTCCCG
The DNA here is from genome assembly GCF_042755185.1 of Streptomyces sp. NPDC059166. Lineage (NCBI taxonomy): Bacteria > Bacillati > Actinomycetota > Actinomycetes > Kitasatosporales > Streptomycetaceae > Streptomyces > Streptomyces sp. NPDC059166. The sequence goes on from NZ_JBHZCI010000024.1 coordinate 72,206, forward strand.
CTCGCGGAGATCTCGTAGACCAGGGTCACCGTGCGGCGGCCCCCGGGCGGCAGGGGAATCTCCCATCGGACGATGCCCTCGGCGTCGACCGAATCGGGTGCGGGGGAACACGCCTCCTTGCGCAGGCGTATCTCCACCGCCGCCACCTCGGAGACCGGAAGCCGCTCCCGCAGCGAGATCATCCGGTCGAGGCGTTCTCCCGGCGCCGAGAACCTCGACAGATGCAGCGTGACCGTGCGGGTGATGACCGTCCGCTGCGTGATCCCCGCGGTCTCCCGCCTCTCCTCGGTCTGCCGGGCGACCCGATGGTCGTCGCAACTGCCGAAGGCCAGTTCCACGCCGGCGCCCGGGGATGTGAAGTCCAGAGTGCCGCGACCGGCGGATCCGCTGCCGCGGACCAGGTCCACGGGACCCGCGAGCAGCGCGTGCCCCGACCGGTTGTCGAACCGCGACACCTGGGTGACCAGCGGCGACAGCTCCGGGGAACACACGTACTCGGAACGCTCGTCCGTCGTGAAGGAGGACAGCGGGACCCGGTGCGCCCGTCCGTCGGAGCGCACCGAGACGCTTGCCGGGGCCCGAAGCACACGGGTCTCACCGCCGTCGTCGACTCCGGGGAGACCTGTCGGCGAGGTGCCTGTGAGCGTTCCGACCTCCTCCTCCCGCAGTTCCACCTGAACCGAGCGGCGCTCCTCGGGGGAGCGGTCGGTCAGTGTGAGCCGGTCCTCGCCCAGACGCGGAGGATCGGCGGCGAGAGCGGAACGCGCGGTCGAGAGCGTCAGCCGCACGTCGTGCCAGTCCTCACCGGTGCGCTGCCAGACCATGGCATCGGTCTCCAGCGTCAGCGAACCGCTTCCGAGCGCGGCGCGGTAGGAAGGCCGCCACAGCGCACACGGCACGAGGTGGCTCACGAGGAGTTCGGCGTGCCCTGCGGCGGAGCTCTCCACGGTGAGTTCGACATGGCCGAGCAACTCGGGCGGCTCCGCCTCCGAATCGGCCAGGGAATGCTCGACGAGGTCGATTTCCTCGTCGAGGGCCGACAGACCGGCGTTCACGGAACGCAACTGCTCCCCGACGGTGCCGCGTTCGTCGTCGACCCGGTCCATCTCCCTCGTCCACCGGGGGGCGTCGGTGGCACCCGCACCTGTCGATTCCGCCATGTCCCGCAGCAGATCCGTGGCCAGGCCGTCGAGCAGGTCCCGGCGGGCGAGCAGGCGGTCCCGTCTCAGGAGCAGGGACTCCTGTTCCTCCGAGAGTGCGTGCTTGCGCGCGCGAAGGGCGGAGTCGGCGTCGGCGTCAGGCAGCGGGCCGCGCGGCGTCCACGTCCGGGTGATCCGTGCGTCGAGCACGTTCGCGGAGTGACCGGCCGTCAGCTCGGCGTGCAGGGTCCGGTCGACAGCGAGTGCGCTGACCGGCCCGAGACGGAACCGCTGAACGCCTTGTCTCAGATCCAGGACCGCTGTCCGTACGACCTGGGCGCGGTCCTCCAGACATGTGACGGCGGTGACGGGAAGGGGAAGTGACCCGGTTGACGTGCTCAAGTTGCGTCAGCTCCTGCGGTTGCCACCGGCGAGGGCCTTACCGGCCGGGATGCGGATTTCGTACCCGCCGTCGAGGACGGCGGTGCCTCCGGCGGGAAGTTCGACCCGCCAGACCCGGGTGCCGGGGGCGTGGAGGTCGGGCCCGGGACCCTGCTCCGGAATCGCCCAGTCGGCCCGCTCCTCGATCCGTACGTCGGCGTCGGATGTGACCGGCACCCGCTCACGCACCTCCACCGCCACAGGTGTGCCCAGCCGGTTGGCGACCTCCACGTGCACTCGGTGGTCGAGAACGGTGACGTTGTTCCGTAGACCCGCGGTGGACTCGTGCAGGTTCGTCCTGCGGGTCACCTGGATGCCCTCGGCCGGTCCGAGACCCAGCCGCCGGACACCGCCGGGCGCGAGCGTGGGCAGGGGCGCGGTCAGGAGGAAGTCGTCGTCGACGGTGACCTCCACCGGTCCCGCCAGCAGGGCCTGGTCGGTCGAGTTGGTGAGCACCAGACTCGCGTGGACGACCTGCTCGACCGGGGGAACGCACACGTGCTCGGTACGGATGCCGACACTGATCTCGCCGACGGTGACGGTGTGCCAGGAGCCGTCCGACGGGATGTCGGCGCGGGCTGCGGCGTCGAAACGGTGATCGAAGGAGCCGGCCGACTCGCGAGGGCGGACGGCGTGTCCGGGCAGCCGCAGACGGGAGACCGACCCGGCTCGCCGACGGTGCTCCGCGGCCACCGGGTCGACGGTCGGGTCGGGGAACAGCCTGCCTCTGCGGACGTGGTGCTCCTCGGGGCCGCTCAGGACCAGCGCGGCGTAGTCGAGTTCGTCGTCACCGGGGCGCGCCCGGTCGTCGGTCGGGGGCGGAACCGGATCGCCCGGCGGTGGAGGAGGGGCGGGTGCGGCACCGGGGGCGGCCGGTGCCATCGGCGCGGCAGCGACGGCCTGCCCAGCCACCCTGCCTGCTCCGGTGCGTGCCCGCGCGGGAACCGCGCCGGTGAGGGGTGCGGACGACACGGGCGAGGGCCCGCCGTAACCCTGGGGGGCGGGCGAGGGCCCGCCGTGACCCTGGGGGGCGGGCGGCGCGACCGCTCCCACCGCGGCGGCTCCGGCAGCGGGGACCGGGGCCGGACGTGGGCCCGCCGCGTCCCAACCGGCGAAGAGGTCGGCCAGGCCCGGCGGGGGCTCCCGCCACCCCGACCCGGCGGGGGCGGGCTGCTGTCGCCCGATGCGCAGTGAGCGGAGCCTGGGCAGTCCGGTTCCGCGTCGAAGATCGGCTGTTGCAAGGCCGACGGAGACTCCGGTCCAGTCCTCCCCTGTGCGCTGGGCGACCGAGGCCCGCATGACCAGACGGCCCGAACCCTCCCCGCTTCGGTGCAGGAGACGGTAGGCAGGCACCCAGACCGCGCCCGGCACCTCGTATTCCAGTTCCAGCTCCACCTCCGCGGTGTCACCGCCACCGGCCGGGACGTCGACGACGACGAGGGCCGAGACCGTGGTGTCCACGCGTGAGGGTGCGTCGCCGGACGCCCGGGCGAGCCTGTCCTCGGCGACGCGCAACTCGTGTTCCGCCACTCGGAGCTTCTCGGTGATCTCGACGAGTAGGGCGTGCCGACGGGTCAGCCGCACGTCCACGAAGTCGGCCAGCTCGAGCCATGCCTCGACGGGCGCCCGCCGGGGCGGATCGTCCTTCCTGCGCGGCGGAGGCGCGGGAAGCAGAGCCCTCAGCTCCTCGACCAGACGCAGCACATGGGTTCTGCGCTGGAGCAACGCCGCATGTCTCTCGGTCAGTTCCTCGACCTCCCGACGCGCTTCGTCGAGGGCCGAAGCATCCTGAGGCCGGGACTCGACCACGACCCGCGCCTCGCTGACCCGGGCTCCGGGCGGGTACGGCACGCGGGCCCGGAGCGAAGCCCGGTCCATCGAACGGGGGAGTCCCGTCACGAGCACCCGGCCGCTGGGCGGCACCGTTCCCCTGGCCAGGCGGCGGCAGACCGCGCCCTGCTCGTACACCACCACAGAATCGAGGGCCGAAGCCCACGCCTGCTCTGTCCCGTCCGTCATGTGCCCCCACCCCGTCGATGCCGAGCCGAGTTTACGCCCGGCCACCCTCATCGGGCCGGTCGAGCCGACGGGTTCATCGTCCGGGGCGCGGGCGCATCACGTGCGGCGGGACTCCCGGCGACGCCTTCCGTGCACCACGCACGCGGGACCGTGACGGACGGTGAGACCGGGAGCCCTCCCGGCCAGGGGAGACCGCGCCGGAAGCGGAGTCGGGCCGCGGGGACCACGGCCGCGCGACTCGACGCCCGGCCGCGGTCGGCCCGTGCCTGAAGGTCTCGGTTCCCCCGGCCGGGAACGGGCCGGGGGAACCGAGGACTCAGACGTCCCGCCGCGCGGCCTGAGCCATCCGGGCCACCCGGCCACGGACCAGGAACCAGCCGCCGACCAGCGCCGCCGCGATCAGCGGCAGGAACATGACGGTGGTCCGGCCGACACCGCCGCCCCACCACATGAGGAAGGCCACTCCCACGAGGAACAGCAGCGTGACGATCTGGGTGTACGGAGCCCAGGGCAGGCGGTACGCCGGCCTGGTCACCCTTCCGTCCTGTGACCGGCGCCAGAACACCAGCGAGCAGAGCATGATCATGCCCCAGGTGCCGAGGATCCCGATGGACGCGAAGTTCAGTACGATCTCGAACGCCTGGCCCGGCACGACGTAGTTCAGGGCGACGCCCAGTACGCCGAAGGCCGCGGTCAGCAGAATGCCCCCGTACGGTACCTGCCCCTTGTTCATCAGACCGGTGAACCGGGGGGCGGAGCCCGACAGGGCCATGGAGCGCAGAATTCGTCCGGTGGAGTAGAGCCCGGAGTTCAGGCTCGACAGCGCGGCGGTCAGGACGACCAGGTTCATCACACCCGCCGCCCCCGGCACGCCGATCTTGTCCATGACCGTGACGAACGGACTCTCGTCCCCGGAGTACGAGGTGTACGGCAGGAGCAGGGCGAGCAGCACCACCGATCCGACGTAGAACAGGCCGACCCGCCACATGATGGAGTTGATCGCGCGGGGCATGATCCGCTCCGGCTCCTCGGTCTCGCCCGCGGCGACACCGCACAGTTCCACGGACGCGTAAGCGAAGACGACGCCCTGGATCACCAGGAGCATCGGGAGCGTGCCGACGGGGAAGACCCCGGTGTCCGAGACGGTGGCGATCCCGGGTGTGTGGCCGTCCACCGGATGGTGGGTGACCACCAGGAAGACGCCGATCAGCATGAAGGCGACCAGGGCCGCCACCTTGATGATCGCGAACCAGAACTCCATCTCGCCGAAGTACTTCACCGAGATCAGGTTGGCCGTGAGGACCACCGCCAGTGCGGTGAGCGCGAGTATCCACTGGGGGACGTCGCTGAACATGCCCCAGAAGTGGGCGTACGTCGCCGCTGCGGTGATGTCCGCTATCGCGGTTGTCGACCAGTTCAGGAAGTACAGCCAGCCCGCGGCGAACGCACCCTTCTCGCCCATGAACTCGCGGGCGTAGGACACGAAGGCACCGGACGAGGGACGGTAGAGGATCAGTTCGCCCAGCGCGTATACGACGAAGAACGCGAAGACGCCGCAGACCGCGTAGGCGATCGCGAGCGACGGGCCGGCGTCGGCGAGACGACCGCCGGCGCCGAGGAAGAGGCCTGTGCCGATCGCACCGCCGATCGCGATCATGTTGATGTGGCGGGACTTGAGGTCCTTGCTGTAGCCGGCATCGCCGGCGTCCACGTGGGGGGAGGCGGCCGCGGGGTCCGCGGCGGGCCGATCGGCTGCTGTGAGGCTGCCGTCACTCATTGGGGGGTCGCCTTTGTGAGGGGAAGATGGTCGGTCCCGGCCCGGGCTCCGTGGGGGGAGTCACCAGGCGATGGCTCAAGGCGCATGATCAGGAACCCTGTGATTCTGGCAGCGATACCCGTCTACGGAAAACAAATCTGAGGTATTTCAGAGGTTTCGGCACAGTAAAGGAGGTGCGTTTTCCAGGGGCGTCGAATCAGGAGCCGACAGCCCTGGTCGCCGGGCAACCCCGGCGTCCCGGTCGTGTGTCCGCCGGGCATCCCGGGGATCGGGGGAGAGGCACAGTGGAATGCAGGGGCGTCGATCCGGACGGGAGGGGTACGCGACGTGCGACGTGGGCCCGTGCCCGGATGGGTGCGGGCGCCGAAAGAAGGGAGCAGGAGATGACCGACCGCAGGCCCGACGGAGTCGTCTACACAGGGGCCGAGCCGAGCCCGCCGCCGATACCGGCGGACATGCCGGATCAACAGGTCCAGGACAGCGAGGACGCTCTCGACGTGACCCTGCCGCCGGGTGCGGAGCGGGCAGGAGGTGGACAGGGCGCCGGCGCCGAAACGGAGAAGCCGGACCCGGACGAGGCCGGCTCGGGCCGCGAGTCCGCCCGCAACGCGGGGGTCCACCCCGAGCACCCCACACCGGACGAATCGACAGGCTGACGTATACGGGCTCGTCGTCACCGGTGAGTCCCGGGGTGATGCGGGGCGGCCAGGATGTGAGGCCGGTCCGTCCCGGACACGGAGCGCACGCGACCGGGTGATCGAGGCGGGGGACCAGCCCTGTGCCCGAGGACGGGGGGTCCGGCGCCGTCGCCAGGGCGCCTGTGCGGGTCCTCCAGGAGGGCCTTCCCGCTCCCGGCGCACGCCGTCGCCCGTGCGCGGCCGCCGGGCGGATCAGGAGCGGGGCGGCGACAGCGGCCGGATGCCGCCGCCGTACGGCATCAGAACTCCACCGCGTCCCGGATGAGCGGGCAGGTCATGCAGTGTCCACCGCCGCGTCCCCGGCCTAGTTCGGCGCCCGTGATGGTGATGACTTCCACGCCGGCCTTCCGGAGCAACGCGTTGGTCTGGGTGTTGCGGTCGTACGTGAAGACGACGCCGGGTTCCAGGGCGACGGCGTTGTTGCCGCTGTCCCACTGCTGGCGCTCGGAGGCGTAGACGTCCCCACCGGTCTCGATCACTCGCAGGCCGTCCAGGCCCAGACTCCTCGCGACGACATCGACGAAGGCGGTGCCGCCCTCATCGGTGATCTCGATGCCGGGCGCCTTGTCGCCGGGCCGGAGGGAGAACGTGTGGACGGCGTCCATGATCTTCGGGTAGAGCGTGACGACATCGCGGTCGGCGAAGGTGAACACCGTGTCCAGGTGCATGGCCGACCGCAGCTTCGGCATACCGGCGACCACGACGTGCTGGGCCGCGCCTTGCTCGAACAGGGCAAGGGCGACCTGGGTGATGGCCTGACGCGAGGTGCGTTCGCTCATGCCCATCAGGACGACGCCGTTGCCGACCGGCATGATGTCGCCGCCTTCGAAGGTGGCCTGACCCCAGTCCTTCTCGGGGTCGCCCCACCACACGGCCGAGCCCGTCAGGTCGGGGTGGAAGGTGTAGAGGGCCTTCATGAGAAGGGTCTCGTCGTGCCGGGCCGGCCAGTAGAGCGGGTTCAGGGTGACGCCGCCGTACAGCCAGCAGGTGGTGTCGCGGGTGTACAGGGTGTTCGGCAGCGGGGGCATGAGGTACTGGCGCGCACCGACGCCTTCGCGGGCGAGCGCGATGTAAGGGGAGCGGTACGCGTCGGGCAGGTCGGTGGTGGCGAGGCCGCCGATCAGGTATTCGGCCAGGTCCCTCGGGGCGAGGGAGTCCAGGAACGCGCGAGTCACGTCCACCAGGCCGAGTCCGGCCTCGTTGGGGACGATCTTCCGGTCCAGTAGCCAGTCCTTGGCGCCGGGGACCGTCATGGTCTCCGCGAGCAGCTGGTGCAGTTCGACGACCTCGACGCCGCGCCGAGTGAGCTTGTCGACGAAGTCGGCGTGATCGCGCTGTGCGTTCTCCACCCACATCACGTCGTCGAACAGCAGGTCGTCGGCGTTGGTGGGAGTCAGACGCCTGTGGGCGAGGCCGGGTGCGCAGACCAGCACCTTGCGCAGCCGGCCGACCTCGGAATGTACACCGAGTGCGGCGGAGGGGAGGCGGCCGGCTTCGGGGGTGGCCATGAGGAAGTCCTTTCCAGGGGGCGTCGGAGCGGCTGCGATGCCGCGGCGGCGGGCAGGGCGGTGGTGCGCCCCGGATTCAGAGTTCGATCCAGCCGAGGGCGAGCGCGAGGACACCGAGGACGGCACCGGCGACGGTGACTGCGCACAGCACGGCTTCGGCCGGGGAGAAGAGACGCCTGTTCTGTTCGTGCCTGGCCTTGATGAAGAGGAAGGTGGCGGGGGCGTAGAGGATGAAGGAGACAAGGACGAACTTGAGTCCGGCCGCGTAGAGGAGGAAAGCCGTGTAGACGGTGGCGAGCACGGCGACGACCGCCTCGCGCCGGGTGGTCCGCCCGGTGACGGCCTGAGCACGGGGACGCAGGGCGATCTTCATGGCGAACGCGGCGGCCAGGAGGAACGGGATGAGGCTCAGGGCGCTCGTCAGGTCGAGGGCGAAGTTGAACGCGTCGTCGGAGAAGGCGGTGACGATCAGCACGACCTGGCTGAGCGCTGTGGTCATGAGGAGGGCCGGGACGGGGACGTCGTCGGCACCGGAGCGGCCGAGGAAGCGGGGCATGTCCTTGTCCTGAGCGGCCACGAAGAGGACCTCGGCTGCCATGAGGGTCCAGGCGAGGTAGGCGCCGAGGACGGAGACGATGAGCCCGACGCTGACGAAGGCCTCGCCCCACGTGCCCACGGCGGCTTCCAGGACGCCCGCCATGGAAGGCTGCCGGAGGTCGGCGATCTCCTCCATCGGCATGATCCCGTACGACACGATGGTCACCGAGGCGAAGATCGCGAAGACGCTGAGGAAGCCGAGGATCGTGGCCCGGCCGACGTCTTCGCGGCGCCTGGCGTGCCGGGAGTAGACGCTCGCGCCCTCCACACCGAGGAAGACGAAGACGGTGGCGAGCATGGTGCCACGGACCTGGTCGAACAGTGATCCCGCGTAGTCGGCGCCACCGAAGTTGTCCGCGAAGACGGACGGCTGGAAGTAGAAGAGCGCAAGGATGACGAAGACCACGATGGGGACGATCTTCGCGACGGTGACGATCCGGTTGATGGCCGCTGCCTCCTTCACCCCGCGGCGTACGAGGAGGAAGAAGCCCCAGAGCCCTGCCGAGGACAGCACGATGGCGAGTGCGGTGTCCCCGTCGCCGAGCGCCGGGGCGAGCGCGCCGATCGTCGACATGATGAGGACCCAGTAGGTCACGTTGCCGACGCAGGCGCTGGCCCAGTAGCCGAAGGCGGAGAAGAAGCCGAGGTATTCGCCGAAGCCGGCCTTGGCGTAGGCGTAGACGCCCGCGTCCAGGTCGGGGCGTCGGACCGCGAGGGTCTGGAAGACGAAGGCCAGCATCAGCATGCCTACGCCGGCTACGCACCACGCGATCAGCGCGCCGGCGACCCCGGTTTCCTCCGCGAAGCGCCGCGGCAGGGAGAAGACACCGGCTCCGACCATCGAGCCGACGACCATTGCGGTGAGCGTGAGCAGGGTGAGCTTGGCGGTGTGCGGGCCCTCGCTCGTGGAGGCGCCGGCGTCGGAGTCTGCGTGGCTCATCACGGACCTCGCTTGCGTAGGGGCATACGGCGGTCAGGGCCTGTGGGCGGTGGGGTCCGCCGGGCGGTGCGAGTCCTCGGGGGACGGCACACCGGGCGGGCCGCCCGCGCAGCCGCACCCCTCCGGCGCGCGGTCGGCGTCTCTGCCGCAGTCACACCGGCCCCGAGGCGCCGGCGGGTACCTGTGGCCGATCACTCATCGGAACGGGAAACCCACCCGGACAGTGGCTTTTGCCCTGTTATCTATACCTCGTCATCGGGAGCACTCGGCCCGGACACGCGTGGTGCCTCGCCCCCGGGGAAGCGGCACGCGGGATGTCGCGCGGCCTGTGACCGGACCGGCACCGCTCGCAAGGACGAGGAACTCCGCTCACCCGAACGAGCACGACGCCCACAGCCGGATCGGGCCGCAGGCGCGACGCGGGACCACGTGGTACGGAGGCCTGCCGCGGCTTCGGCCGGTCAGCGTCCAGGGGCGGTTCCCCATGGAGCCCAAGGCCTGGCGGCGGTCGCTCTCCTCCTGCCGCGTGGTCTCGCGGGGACGCAGGTGAAGGCTGTCAGCGGTCGTTCCTGGAGCGGGCGTGGGTGTCCTGTACGGTCTGGAACTCGCGTTCCGCCTGATGCCAGCGGCCCACCGCCAGATAGGCGTGGCCCAGGCGGGTCCGGATGTCCATCTCCAGCCAGTCGTAGCTGGGCTCGGTGAGGCGTGAAAGTGACTGATGCCGGCGTAGCGCCTGGTGGTGCAGGGAGATGGCGGTCTCCGGGGAGCCGTCGGCGTGCTCCGCGGTGCCGAGCCGGGTGAGGCTGCGGGCGCACAGGAAGGAGTCGCCGGCCTGGTCGACCAGTACCATCGCCGTCCGCAGATGCTGTTTGGCCTGTGCGTAGTGGCCCAGCCGAAGCCGGGCATCGGCGGCGCAGCTCAGAACCCGGCCCAGCATCCGGGGCCGACCGATCGCTTCCGCGTGCGCACGGGCCTCCGCGAAGCAGACCAGTGCCTCCTCGTTCCGGCGGGCGAAGTAGTGCGACAGCCCTTGGACGATCAGTGCAGTCGCGGAGACCCAGTCGCTTCCCGTGTTCCTGGCCAGGGCAAGGCCCTCGGCGGCCTGGCCGATGGCGGAACCGGCATCCCCCAGGCTGAGGTGCAGGGCACCCATGGCCGTACGTGCCCTGCTCTCCTCATGGGCGTCGGGGCGGGTCGCGAGGAGCCGCAGCGCATGTTCCAGACAGGCGCGTGCCCGCGTGTACCGGCGTTGGTGAATCGCGGTGTAGCCGAGGCAGTTCCACAGGGCGAGTGGCATCCGCCGGTCTGTCATGCAGTCCCCGAGGGCGAGGGCGCTCGCCACCGCCGTCTCTGCCTCGTGGTACCGGCCCTGTTGGACGAAAGGGTCGACCAGAGCCTCGGCCAGCCAGTATGCGTGGTCGGCGTCGCCCACGCTCGCGGCATGAGCGACGACGTCGGAGAGTTCGCCGCCGGCCGACTCCAACCAGGCTTGAGCCTCCTGCCATGTCGCGAATGGGCCGTCCTGCGGGCGAGGGCCGGTCGGAAAGCCATCGGCACCCCACTCACTGGCCGTCCTGGCAGCATCCAGGTGGAGACGGTACGCGGCGGTGCGCGCACCGGCGGTCTCACCCCGTGTCTCTTCCGCGAGGCCTTGTGCGTGAACCCGGACGAGATCGTGAAGCCGGTAGCGGCCTGGCCGAGGCTGTTGAAGCAGACTGGTGTCCACGAGTCCCTCCAGCAGCGCCTCCGTCTCAGCAACGGGACGCCCCAGCATCGCCGCCGGTGTCAGTACGTCGAACTCCACGGTGGGCGTCGCCCCCAAGGCCCTGAACGCGCGCCGTTGTTCAGAGGTCAGATGTTCGTATGACATACGGAACGCCGTCTCCACGCTGCGGTCCCCGGCGTTCAGTTCCCTCAGCCGGCCCTCGCCCGACATCCGGCCCACCAGGTGCGCCACACTCCAGGTTGCCCTGCTCTGCAACCGGGAGCCGGCGAGGCGCAGAGCGAGCGGCAGCCCGTCGCACAGGGCGGCCAGCCGCCGGATCTGACCGGGTTCCTGGCCGGCCCGCCGCGCCCCGACGACATCCGCGAGCAGCGAGACCGAGTCGTCCCGTGTCAGCGGTTCCAGCGTGACCCGCACATCGGCGTCCAATCCTGTCAGGCGGCGGCGGCCCGCCACCAGGACCCGGCTTCCCGAGCCGGCCGGCAGCAGCGGCCGTACCTGGTCCGCGTCCAAGGCGTCGTCCACGACCAGCAGCAGCCGTAAGCCGCTTGTGGCCGTTCGCCAGACGGCGACGAGGTCGTCCAGCTCGCCCGGAAGCTCGCCGGTCTCCGCGTTCAGTGAACGCACCAGCCGTTGCAGCGCCCGCACGGGTGTCTGCCGCCGCGGCGTGCTGTGGGCGCGCAGATCCAGGAACAGGCAACCGTCCGGATACTCGCCGCTCAGTTCCCGGGCAGCGCGCACCACGAGCGCCGACTTGCCGACTCCCGCGGGTCCGTCCACCGTCCGGACCGTCACGGCTCCGGGGACGGCCGGTCCCAGCAATTGGGCGATCTCGGCTTCCCGGCCGATCAGACGGCCCGCATCGCCGGGCAGTTCACAGGCCTTCCGACGGGTGGACACCCTCGCGCCGGGTCGTACGGCCGAATCCTCGTGCAGTATCGCCTGATGCACTCTTCTGAGTGCCTCGCCGGGACTCACGCCCAACTCAGTCCTCAGCAGGCGGCTCAGGTCCGAGAAGACGGTGAGGGCCTCGCCTGTGCGACCGCTGCTGTACAGGGCCCTCATCCGCAGAGCAGCGAGAGGCTCGTCGTAGGGGCCGGACAGGCACAGTTCGGCGAGATCATCGAGCACCTGGTGACATCTGCCTAGGTCGACCAGACACTCCAGCCGCTGCACCTCCAACTCACGCCGCCGGTTCAGCAGTCGTCCGCGCTCCTGCTCGGCAAACGGCCCGGGCAGTCCGGCCAGTGGCTCACCGTCGAACAGGGCCAGGCCATGCGCCAGCCGCTCCTCCGCGCGAGCCGGATCACCGGCCACCCTCGCCCGCCGGGCGGCATCGGCGCTCTCGGCCAGATCCGTCACATCCAGCCTGAACCCGCCGACGACAAGGCGGTAGCCGCCCCGTTCAGCGCGGATCAGTGACTTCCCGGGCCCCTCGCCCGGGGCGTCCAGAACCCGGCGCAGCGCGTACACATAGCTGGGCAGCACACTCCGGCCGGTCCCCGGAGGGTTGTCGCCCCAGACCGAGTCGAGCAGCTGATCCTGACTGACCAGGACCCCGGGCCGTAACGCGAGCGCGACCAGAATCGCCTGACGGCGGACCGGCCCGAGCGACAGCTCCGCCTCCTCGTGCCAGGCCCGCACGGGCCCGAGCACGGTGAGCCGAAGCCGTCGCGATGGCTGCTCCCTCACTCGCTGCCTCCGCTCCGCATCATCGGAATTTCATGGGCATTGCAGCGGCTGCCGCCAGACTTCCGCAAGTGTCCCGCCGGGTCCCGGCCACTCAGGTTTGCCCGAAACGGACACATGAGGCCGGGCGGCGGCCGGTCACGGGGGGTCGGCCGCCGCCCGCCGAGCCACTCAGCTGAAGGGAAAGAGACATGACCAACGAACCACACACGCCCACGTGGGCGTCGGGACATGCCGGGATCCTGCTGGTCCGGGAACATCCTGCCGAGGGTACCGGCGTGGTGTACGTCTGCCTGGACGACGGGTTTCCCGGTGGCTTCCCCATCGGCCGTGTGATCCGGACCGGCGATGGCACCTGGGGTGCGTACATCCGCATCCGCCCAGGCCGGATCTTCACGGACGCGCGTGTGGCCACCGGCTTGCCCGATCTGCCGGCGGCCGTCCGAAAGGTGCTCGCCTCCGTCCGCCACGCCGATCGGGACGGGGGTGAACTCCCCTCTTCGGCATCTGCTGCCCCGCAGTCCTCGGGGGAGGAGGCGACCGTTCGCAACCGGGCCGATGCGGCACACCTGCGACGCTGTCGGTGAGACGAGCCTCTGCCCGTGGACGACCGGCCGGACCGGGAACCACGTCGGCGCATCCTCGAGTCCGTGTGTGCCGCCGCGGCAAGCCGTTCATGGCGTGACGTAGTGGACTGTCTGCATCATGCCGAGGTCCTCGTGATGGAGCTGGTGACAGTGGGCGATGGTGTGACCGGTGAAGTCCTCGTACTTGACGAGGAAGGTGACAGACCCTGCGGGGGCGCCGCCGGGCAGGTTGACGGTGTCGTGCCACACCGGCGGTTCGAGCCGTCTGCCGTTGCGATGGGTGAGCAGAACCTGATTGGTGTGCAGGTGAAAGGGATGGGCGTGCGCGGGGATGGTCTCATCGGTGCGGATGGTCCAGCGCTCGACGGTGCCGAGGCGCAGGGTGTGGTTGGTGTGGCCAGGGTCGAACAGGCCGTAGGACGGGTCCCGGGTGAGATCCCCGCCGGGATCGGCGGCAGGAGTCGCGCCGGTGCCGAGGATGCGGAACGCGTTCGGGAACGCCCCGGGGAACACGCCCGGGTCGCTGTGGAAGAGCACCTCCCTGTCCGCTCCGGGGCCGGTGATGTCCTTCTCCTCCAGGGCGGGCAGGCCCGCGGGCAGTGAGACCGGCAGTGGCATCGGCGGCTTCAACGCAGGACCCGTCACCTGGATCGTCATCAGTGGCTCGGGGACGCCGTCGGCCCGTAGCTCATGGACGCCGGGTGCGCCGCCTCGGACCAGGAGGTCTGCGCGGTTGCCCATGGCGAGTTCCACCGTGTCCAGGGGAACCGGCGCAGCGAAGGTGACGCCGTCCTGTGCGATCTGCGTGAGGGGAAGGCCCCCTGCGCGTTCCGGGGTGATCCGCAGACGCAGAGAGGTGAAGGCGGTCGCCGCGACCAGCCGCCAGCGCTGGACCTCGCCCGGACGCATGCGCAAGGTGGGGTTGACACTGCCGTTGACGGTGAAGACCGAGGGGATCCCCGTCACCCAACTGCCCGTGGTGAAGGCGGGGACCTTGCCGTTCTTCAGCTTGAGCTCGTTGACGCAGACGACGACGTCGGCGGCCGCCTCGATCTCCGGCACCTCGTCGACGTCCCCTTCGACGATGATCACTCCGGCCATACCCCCGACGATCTGCTCGGCGATCGATCCGTGCAGATGAGGGTGGTACCAGTAGGTCCCGGCCGGGTGACCGGACGGCACATGAATGCTCGTCACATACCGGGGCTCACTCCTTTGCGCGGCGGCATCGTCGGCAGTGCGCGGTGCGAATTCGCGCAGGACGTTGTCGGCGTGTCCGGCAGGGGAGACGTGCATGCCGTGGGTGTGCAGGTTGAAGCTGTTGGGGCGGTGCGGGACATTGTGACCGCCGGTGTGCGACGGCGGATTGGGCGGCAGGCCGTTGACGTGACTCAGATGCAGAACGTCCCCCGCACGCACACGCAGGGTGGGACCTGGGATCGTCCCGTCGTAGGTGCGGGTGGAGATCACCCCGTATCCCGGAATCATCACATCGGTGAACCGCACGTCCAAGGTGTGCCTGACCACACGCGGCGAAGAGCCCGGTCCCGACCGCGCCGTAGGGACCGCCGGCTGCGGGAAGAGGGCTGAGGTCTCGGCCCGGTCGCCGGCCCACAGCCCGCTGCCCGCTGCTGTCACGACCGCGATGGGAAGAGCCCTGAGCAGTGTTCGGCGACTGGGACTCCCGCTATGCCTCATAGGTGAGGAAACTAGGGCAAGGTTCATACATCACTCAAGTGGAACACAGTGTGGAGAGTACGCGAGCTGACGATCCGCTCACCGAAACCGACGGCTCTGCCGGGAGATGACGCCGCGGGCGGCGTCGTTCCGATCGGAGGGAGCCCCGTCACCCTGCCGGCGCTGTCACTGCCGGTCAGGGAACAGTGCGCGGGCGACGAGGAGTTCGAGGCGTACGGAGGCGCGTTCCGCGTGGTGCCGCGAGGGGTTCACGAGATCAGCGCGAACCTGATGATCGCCAACTCGGACTTCGGTGACTTCGCGGATCTGGCCGGCCGGTACCACCGAGCACCGAGGGACAGGCGTGCGTGCCTCCTGGCGGACACGGCGTCGTGCCCTGCTCGGTCACGTCACCGCATCCGGGAGCGGCTGGGCGCCACGTCGCGTTCATCGGGTGAACCCCCCGGAAGACGCCCTCGGAGGACCGGATCGAAATCTCTGCGGGCTTCGCTGCCGTGCGGCACACTTGTACAGCCCACAGGACCCTTGCAGGAGGCGTCATGGCCAAGGTCACCATCAGCCTGGACAGCGACCTGGCCATTGAGGTCATGGTGCGGATCGGTGCGCGAAGCCCCCAGGACGCTGTTGAGCTGATCATTCGGGACTACCTGGCACGAGGACACCGCACCGAGGCGATCACAGGCGATTCCGCTGATCCGGACCGCTTCACCGACCGGCGGTCGGCGCCGGAAGAGGGCCGATGACCACCTTGCGCTGCGGTCGGGGAAGCCCGGGCTCGGGGACGGCTGGATCGTCACTGTGGTGAACGCCCGCCACTTCGCCGGGTCCCTCCGCAGAGCTGCTCTTCCGAGGTCGTCCCACAACGCAGGGAAGGGCACGACACCGGCCACGATGCCTGGTAGACAACCGGGTATGAAGGAACTCCGATGCCTCAGCGATATCGAGCAGGCCGCAGCCGGCGACGGGCAGTTGATCTGGGCGGCCCAAGGGCAGGGAGGCGAGAGCCTGGGGCCCGGGGTGCGGGCCTGGAGTCACGGCGAGGCTGTGGTGGTGGCCAGTCCGAACCGGGAACAGAACCGGCTCGCGGTCAAGGGTGACAGCGGCGACGCGGCAGTACTGGTCCGCCGGGCCCTGGACGAGGTCGGCGCGAGCTACCGGATCCTGGGGGAGTCCGCCGTGATCGACGAACTTGTGCGAGAACTGCCCGGCTTGGTGCCCGTCCACCAGTTCTTCTGGATGGAGACCAGGTCCCCCTCAGGCGTCACCGCCGACGGAGTGCGCTGGCTGGACACGCGCAGCGAGCGGGAGGCGACCTCGTTGTTCGACCGCTTCTTCCCGGACTCATACGCACAACCAGGACGCGCGGGGGTGCGCCGCTGGGCCGGGATCGCCGGGATGCTGGACGCAGCCGTCGGAGTCCAGCCCCTGGCCGTGGCGGCGGACGCGTGGTCCGCGACCGGCTGCGGATTCATGGGCGGGGTGATCACGCACCCCGCTGCCCGCGGCCGCGGACTCGCCCGAGCCGTCTCCGGCTTCGTCCTGGACGCTCTCGTCCGTCACCACGGCCGGGCGGCGCTCATGGTGCTCGCGGGCAATACGCCGGCCATCGCCACCTACGAACGCCTCGGCATGGTCAAGCGTCGTTTCGGAGCAGCCCAGATGCAGGCTGGATAGCAGCGTTCACCGCCGATGCCCTCCTGTCGGACCGCGCCCGTCCTCGGACAACGCCTGCCGCAGCATCGGCGAAGAGTTCGGGAAGACCCACGTCGGGAGGCTCGATCCGACCCGCGAGCTCCGCGTCCCGCGAAGCAGGATCATCCATGCACCCGCACCCCGACGATGCCGCCCTTGCTCAACTGGCCGCCCTGGCCCGGCCCCTTCTCCGTCGCAGGATCGCCGGACGGAATGCGCGGGTATGCGAGGTCAGGCTGTCAGACTTGGGACGTCCGATCCGGCCCGTGCCCGGCCCGGACTCTGTACGTGCACCCCCATGAGGCAACGGAACGGGAATTCGGCGTGAGGGCCACCGGAGTTCACCACGCGTACCGTCGTCGGCAGATCCTGCGTGGAGTCGATCTGACACTTGAGCCAGGAGTCCTGGCGGGCATCGTGGGAGAGAACGGTGCCGGGAAGTCGACACTTCTGCGGATCCTCTCCGGCGAGCTGCGGCCGCAGAGAGGAGCCGTGTCCCACCGGGGACGCCTCGGTTCCTGCCCTCAGCGAGCCATTCTGAACGAGGCGCTGACGCCCCGCCAGCACCTGGACCTGTTCAGGAGCGCCTACCGCATGGACGGGGCTGGGCGAACCGAGGAACTGGTGGAGCAGCTCGGCTTCCGCGACAGCCTGGACGCGTCGGTGGGGGAGCTCAGTGGCGGCACACGGCAGAAGCTCAATCTGACACTGGCGCTGATACACGATCCGCAGGTGCTGCTCCTGGACGAGCCGTACCAGGGCTTCGACTGGGAGACGCATCTGCGCTTCTGGCAGCTGGCCGCAAGGCTGCGGGACGAGGGCCGGTCGGTGCTCGTGGTGTCTCACCTCGCCCACGACCTCCAACGTTTCGACAAGGTGTGGAACCTGACCGGGGGTGTGCTGTGCGCGGCGTCGAAGGAGCCGGTATGACCACGTCGTCATGGACGGGTGCGTCCGGATCCCTGACAAGTGCTACGCGTTACGCGCTGATCGAGCACCGCCGCAATCGTTTCGCGATGGTTCTGATCATGGTGTTCGTCCCTGCGTGGATCACGTTGGCGGGATTCATGCTCCCGAACACGCCGGCGGTGTTCCGGCTCCGGTCCGCCGAACTCGTGCTGCGGCCGGACGGGCATCAGCTGTCCCAGGTCGCCGGCGCCCTCAACACGACGACTCTGATCGCCGGATTCATGATGTTCGCGGCCACCTTCAGCACGGGTGAATTCGACAGGCGGCTGGTCCACGCGGGGTGTCCACGCCTTCACCTGGTGCTGGCCAAGATGGCCGCCCTCGTCCTTGCGACCGTGATCATCTGTTCCTACGCCGCTCTGGTACTCCACGCTTTCTGGCAGCCTGATCAACCGGTGCTCCTGGCTGCGGCCCTGATGTGCGCGACTGCGACCTACGGGGTGCTGGGGGTGGCCCTGGGAGCGGTCCTCCGCAGAGAGGTGGAGGGGATGTTCGCGATCGTCATGATCAGCATGGTGGACGTAGGACTGCAGAATCCGGCGTTCAGCGGTGGGGCGGGCAGTGATGCCGTGAGGTTCCTGCCCAGCTACGGGGCCATGCAGGCGGCCACGGGTGCCGCGTTCTCCTCCGTGCGTGTGGTGGGCTGCCTGGCTCTGCAGCTGGCCTGGTTCGTCGGGGTTTCGGTGCTCGCCCTCGCCGCTTTTCAACGGCACACGCGCCCAGCCTCGGTCCATCGCTGATCTCTGCCGCCAGGCCGGCGGGGCGGCGGCCGGCGTACGGTGCGGTTCACCTGGATGTCGTCGGCGGGCAGGCCCGCGAACTGCAGCATCAGCTGTGCGGCGTCCGTGGCGGTGTGGACCCTCACGTGACGGTTGGTGTCCCTGGAGAGACGGAGCACCTCCGCCCAGGCGTCGAACGGGACGATCACGGCAACCGGGCCTGGCGGGACGCCTGCAGGGTCCACGGCCCCGACGTCCGGGTAGGACAGGACGACGGGACCGTGCAGCCACGGAGCGGTTTCCGGCCGGTGTCCGCCGTCGTGCAGGATCTCGCCACCGCGGGTGTGCGTGGCTTCCACATACGAGCGGAGCGCCCCCACTTGGGCCTCGTCGGCCAGAGCGCTCAAGACCGAGGCCGGTGCCAGAGGGGACTGGACGGGCGTGTGTGCGGCGGCTCGGGTGAATTCCTCGGTGAACCGTTCGACCAGGCGTGTGTGGACCACCACGAGCGGCGAGCTGGTGCAGGATCTGCCCGCTGCTGCGAAGCAGGACCGCAGGGCTGATCTCACCGCGGCGGACATTCGTGCGTCATGCCGCACCGCGAGCAGCGCGCGGGCTGTCCTCGGTCCGGAACGGTCGGAGCCGCAGCGGGACGGGCAGCAGCCGGCCCGGTAGCCGTCGGTGTGCTCCGTCAGCAGGGCGTGGGCATCGGCACCGTTTCCGAGGAGTGGCCGCCACGCCGTCGTGGGAAGGCCGGCGTGGCGTGCCAGCGCGATCACATGGGCGGTGGTCACAGCGGTGTGCTCGCACGTCTCGGTCAGAACACCCGAGCCGCCTGCGAGGGCGGGCAGAGCACCTTCCAGCAGGGCGGTGAACGGTCGAGCTTCGTGATCTCGCGTGGCGACGACACGGACGGCGTCGGGAACTGCAGCCGCCTGGCGCCGGACGGAAAGCCGGTAGCGCCCGACACCGCGACCTGTCATGCGTTCGAGGAGCGACGTGGCGGAGCGGAGGTCGGCAGCGGCATCGCGGATGCTCAGACCGCAGGCGTGCTGTGCGAGGCCCATCAGGGCCTCGCGCTCCGCGCGGATGAGCCGGACGAAGTGCCGCAGGATCCCCACCCGCGTGGGACGAGGTGTGTATCCCCACCGTCCGGCATCCAGGCGGGCCTCGGCCACCGCTCCCAGGATGTCGGCCGGGGTGCAGACGGACGCCGTGCCGAGTGGTTCGTGGGTGAGTGTGCTGCGCAGTGTCACGGTCGTGCCGGATCCGCGGGTGAGATGGTCGAGCGTACGGGGCCGTACAAGCGGCAGGGGGCGGAACATGGTGCCCTTCTCGTGGGGCTTCGGTGCGCGCGAGGCACGCCGGGCCTGCGGTCAGGAGCGCTGCTGTCCGAGCGCGTTCGGCGTTGCGGCGGAGACGACCGAGGACGGTGCCGGGTCGGTCCGGACCGGAAGGCACCGGCCGACGAGAAACCGGGCGAGCGGTCCGCGCGGGTGCAGCAGCGGCAGGGCTGCCGCGAGGAACAGCGAGGTTCCGAGAACGGGGCCGAGGACGCCGACCAGCAGGGCGAGCGATGAGGCGACGGAACCACCGAGGACGGCCATCGTGGTGAGCACCGTGGCCGCGAAGTGCGTGGCGGCGGTCGCCGGGCCAGGGTCCACCAACTGCTCGGTCCGGAGCCGGGCGCTCGGTACTCGCATGCGAAGACGGCGGAGCAGGACGAACAGCACCGCCGCGAGTACGGCGGCCATCGTGCCGAGTGTGTGGGCCACCGGTGTGGTGATCCACCGGCCGGCGAGGTCGTGGAGTGGCTGTACGGGGAGGGGGCCGTGTGTGGCGGTCGCGGTCAGGAAGCGCCGCAGACCGGTGCCGTCCCAGCCGTGAAGGAGGAGGAAGCACAGGACCGACGGCGCCCAGACCACCTGCATGACAGCCGGCCAGGGTGCGTTGCGGCGCAGCAGGCCCGCGGTGACGGTGAAGCCGACGCATCCGAGGAGGACGACACCGGACGCGAAGACGGCGGGCAGCCAGGACGGCGGACGTGTGGTGAGCTGCATGGTCTCCCAGGCGGGGAAGTACGCGAGGAGCCAGAGTCCGCTCGGAGCGAGGAGGACGCCGAGGTAGAGCAGGGCCACAAGGAATGCCTCCTGGCTGTGCCGTCCGTTCTGATCCCGTGTGGTCCCGATCGTGGGCGGCGCAGCGAGCGCGAAGGCGGCCCCGATGCCGTAGGCGAGGAACGGGTCTACTTGAACCATCGGAGAGTGTCTTCCTGTTCACGGCCGAGGCAGAGGCTTTCACGGCTCGGGATGGGGTCAGGGGACCGTGATGACGAGCGCGGCATTCTGTCCTCCGAACCCGAACGACGTGGACAGGCCTGCCTGCATCGGCACGGGGCGGGGGCGCCGGGTGACGATGTCGAGTTCTCTCCCGGAGTCCTGTCGGCGAAGATTGGCTGTCGGAGGGATCTGCTGCCGTTCCAGGGCCAGGACGGTCAGCGCCGCCTCGATCGCACCCGCCGCGCCGATGGTGTGGCCGATGACGCTCTTCGGTGCGGTGACAGGCGGTGGCGTCCCGGAGTACACGCGCAGGTAGAGCGCGGCTTCCACAGCGTCGCCGGTGGGCGTGGACGTCCCGTGGGCGTTGATGTGGTGCATGTCGCCGGGCACACAACCCGCGTCGGCGAGTGCGGCGCGAACAGCTTGTTCCGCGCCACGTCCCCGCGGGTGCGGGGCAGTGGGGTGATGGGCGTCCGCCGAGGCCCCGAAGCCTCGCAGCAGCGCGCGGACCCGGGCACCGCGGTCCCGGGCGTGCTCACGGCGTTCGAGGACGAGTACGGCCGCTCCCTCCGCCAGGACGAATCCGTCCCGGTCGGTGTCGAAAGGGCGTGAGGCGAGATCGGGGCGGTCGGCGCGGCGGGACAGCGCGCGCAGCTGGTGGAAGCAGGTCGCGTTCATCGGCGAGCGGGCTGACTCACTGCCCCCTGCCAGGACCACGTCGCAACTTCCGCCCAGGAGCAGATCGCGTGCGACGCCGATCGCGGTCGCCCCCGAAGCGCAGGCGCTGGAGACGGTGAAGTTGGCCCCCTGGACGCCCAGGTCCATGGCGACTTCACCGGCCACCATGTTCGGCACGCTGCGTGGCAGTGCCAGCGGCGAGACCGTGTGCCCCCTGTTCTCGCCCAGGCGGCCGAACTCGTGGGGATACGTGTCCAGACTGTTGCTGCTGACTCCGAGGACCACCCCCACCCGAGCCGCCAGGCGGGGTGTCGGTTCCAGACCGGCATCGGCGAGGGAACGACGGGCGGCTGCGATGGCCAGATGGGTGAACCGATCGGTCCTGCGAGCCTTTCGGGCACCAAGTTCCCCAGCCGGGTCGAAGCCGTCGACCCGGCAGGAGAACGCCACCGGCAGCCCCTGGAGTTCCGGATCCGGAGACGCCAGGCAGCGCGCCGCCGACAGCCTCTTCCACACACTGTCGTCGTCGTTGCCGGCCGGGGTGAGCAAGCCGATCCCCGTCACCGCGATCTCAGCCCGTCGCATGACTCTCCCCGGGGATCCGGGCCATGGGGCCGGCGCCGTGCGTCGCTCCGCGGTGCGACCGGTTCTGCCGGGAGGCCCGATGACCCGCGGCCTGAGCCGGACGGGACCTGCTGCACCAGGTCATGGCACCTCGAAGATCACGACTGCGTTCTGACCGCCGAAGCCCGAGGAGTTGCTTGCCACGGCTGACATGCGGTGCGAACGGGGCGTCTTCCTGACCACGTCCAGGTCGATCTCCGGGTCCAACTGGTCGAGGTTGGCCGTCGGCGGGATCACCTGGTGGTGGAGGGAGAGCACGGAGCACACCGCCTCGATGCCGCCCGCCCCGCCCAGTGCGTGCCCCAGGACGCTCTTCGTCGCGGTGACAGGCGGAGGCGTACCGAACACCGCGCGAAGTGCCGTCGCCTCGACACGGTCGTTGAGCACGGTAGAAGTGGCATGCGCGTTGACATGGCCGATGTCACGGGGATGCAGCCCCGCGTCGCCGATGGCTGTGCGAAACGCCCGCTCGGTGCCTTCGCCACGAGGGTGCGGGGCGGTGTGGTGGTGACCGTCACCCGTCGCGCCGTACCCGGTCACACGGGCGTACGTCCGGGCTCGCCGGGCGCGGGCGTGCTCCGCGCGTTCGAGGACGAGGATCCCGGCGCCCTCGGCCAGGACGAACCCCTCGCGGTTCACGTCGAACGGGCGGGATGCCGAAGCCGGTTCGAAGCGCCTTCCCGCCAGCGCTCCCATGCGCCAGAAGCTGATCGAGCCGACACGCGAGCACGCCGACTCGCTCCCGCCTGTCAGCACGATGTCGCACAGGCCCGACCGGATCATCAGCGCCGCAGTGCCCACCGCGGTCGTCCCCGACGCACAGGCGGTGCTGAGCGCAAGAGTGGGGCCCAGAGCCCCCACGGCCCGGCCCACCTCCCCGGCGGCCATGTTCGGCTGGCTCCGGGGAACCGCGGTGGGTGTGACCGCCTTGTACTTCACCGCGCTGATGGCGTCGTACACACCCATCATCAGGTCCTGGCTGCTCCCGCCCACCCCGAGCACCACCCCCACCCGGGTGCCGTCCCATTCCGACGGGTCCAGCCCCGCGTCGACAACCGCCTCACGAGCGGCGGTCAACGCCAGCTGGATGAAGCGGTCCGTACGCCAGGCGAGTCGCGGGCCGGCGGCAGCAGCAAGGGCGTCGTCGTCGACACGGCACGAATAGGGCACCGGAAGTCCCGCCAACTCCGGATCGAGAGCTGCGGTGGAAATGCCGTCGCACACCCTGCGCCACGTGGCCTCGACGCCGATACCCGCAGGTGTGGTGAGTCCGAGCCCCGTCACGACCACGCTGTCCGCGAGGGTCACCGCACCACGCCGTCCCGGGCGGCGGTGCCACCCTCCCGTGCTTCGGCCACCATGGCCGCCAGCAGCCGGCCGGCTTCGGAGAGAGTGCTGGCAGGGCCCAGCTTGATGTCCTCCTCGGGAAGTTCCAGACCGGTCCTCTCCTCGATCACGACGACCAGTTCCAGAACCGCCAGGGAGTCGAGCTCGAGTTCCTCGAACGTCGCGTCGGGCCTGACCTGCCCGGGGTCGATCTCGAAGTGCTCGCTCAGAAGCCGTGTCAGCAGGGTCTCGTCGATCTGCAGTTCAGTCAGGTCGGTCATCTCTGTCCTTAGTTGCTTGCCGAGTCGGCAAGGTCGGAGAGCTGGGTGAAACCTTCCTCGGCGCCGGCGCCCGAATGCGGGTCCGTCCGGTGCGGGAGGGAGCTGCACAGCGTGGAGTACAGGTAGTCGCCGTCCAGCGGCGCCGGTGGACGCACCCCACGCGCGGCATCTGCGGCGTCCAGACCGGCACGGACGTAACGTCGTGTCAGCCCGAAGTAGAGGTGGTACCCGCCGGCCATCGAATCCAGGTGATGGGCCCCGGGGGCCCGGTCGCGTCCGCGCCCTGTCAGCCCCACACGCAGCCATGGGACCAGACGCGACGTCGCCTCCATCAGGGCTCGCACCGGAGTGTCCACGGGATGGACGATGTGATGGGTTCGCACGCCGGGTTCCTGATCGAGGCCACCGATGTACGCCATGGCGCCGACCGCGTACTCGACCGGCAGAACGTTGATCACGGCGTCGTCAGGACCTTCGACCCACACGGTGACGTCGTCACCCGGAAGACCCTCGTCCGTCCGTCCACTCAGGAGTCGTCGGGCCGATGCGGGACCGCGAAGACCGACAAGAGCGAGCCGCGAGCCGAGCATGGCATGCGGATGCCGCGGCGCGGTTCTGGGCAGTCGGCGGTCGGTGACCAGCACACTCGGGCGGAATACCGTCGCCCGACGTCGCTCGCCCTGACCAGCCCATCGGCGTACCAGTTGCTCCGCCCGGTACTTCGACTCCTCGTACGGGCAGAGGAATCCGTGGGCGTCGGTCAGTTCGTCCTCCCGCACGAGTCCCTCCCTGCGGCCGCCGGCCACGAAGGCGGTGCTGACGTGGCAGACCCTGAGCGGTCGGGTGCCGGCATCGGCGAGATCGAGGACGCCACGTGTGCCTTCGACGTTGACGCGTCGCACCAGGTCGGACTCTGCTTCCAGGCCGGTCTCGGCGGCGCAGTGCCACACGGTGTCGAGCTCCTCCGCCAGCAGCCGCAGACGTGCGCGTCCGAGGCCGAGGCAGGGTTCACCGAGCCGGACCGTGACCGGCCGCACCCGGTCACCGAGTGACGTGATGAGCTCCGCCGGTAGGTCCGTGCTTCGCAGTGCCGCGGACAACCGCGTCAGCGCCCGTGCGGGATTGTCGCGCACAAGCGCGGTGATCCTGTGGCCGTCCGCCAGTAGGCGCGCGGTGAGGTGCGAGCCGACGAAACCGGTGGCTCCGGTGATCGCGATGTTCACGCTTCTCCCTTCGAGGCGCCGACCTGGCCACCCGCTCCTTCTTGTCCGGGAACGCGCCGCGTAGAGCCGACCGGGCCGGGCGGCATCGCCGTGACCGACGGGCCACCGGTCAGGACGGGGACGCTGAGGAAATGCCTGGCGACACCGACTCGGCAGCTCAACTCCCCTACCTCGGCGGCGAGACCGAGCCGGGGAAATCGCCGGAAGAGCGCGACCAGGGCGGTGCGTACCTGAAGCCGGCCGAGGTCCGCTCCAGGGCAGAAATGGGGTCCGTAGCCGAAGGAGAGATGACGTGCCCGGCCCGTGCGGTCGGGGAGCAACCGCCAGGCATCCGACCAGGCTCGAGGGTCGACGTTCGCGGCGGGAAAGCACAGCACCACCGGGTCACCCGTCTCGATCCGGTGGCCCCTCAGCTCCAAGGGCTCCGCCGCGAAACGCAGTGCTCCGTAGGTGAAGGGGGCAGCGAGGCGCAGAACGTCCTCGATCAATCCGTCCACTTCATCCGGACCGCCCTCGGACAGGAGCAGACGGAGTTCGTGCCCGTTCTCGGCGAGCAGGTGCAGTGCCCCGGTCGGGATCGCGGCGACAGTGGAGTCCACGGCGGCGAACAGGACGAAAGAGAGTGACCCCAGGAGTTCGTCACCCGAGATGGTGCCCTGCCGGTGAGCTTCCACCATGGCGGTGGTCAGGTTGTCCCCAGGGTTTCCTCGGACGTGTGCCACCAGCGCGACGAGCTCCTTGCGCATGGCCGCCTCCGAGGCGGCCATCTCGGGCTCGTCGGGATGGGCCGAACCGCTCACCAGCAGACTCAGACCCACCAGACGGTCCGCCCGGTGTGCCGGCAGACCCAGCAGGTGCGTCACGGCGGCAGTCGCGACAGGCAGCGCGAGACCGGCCGCCAAGTCGCCCCCGCCCTGCTGGGCGATCCGGTCCAGGGCACCGTGCACCGCATCCCGCACCACGGGCTCGCGCCGGGCGACGGCTTCCGGGGTGAGGAAAGGCCGGAGCAGACCCCGCAGTCTGACGTGGTCGTCGGCATCCGCACTCAGCACGTTGCGGCAGGCGGATACGCCGTCGAGCGGGTAACGACGCGCCGGGATCCCGTGCCTCGCACCATGGACACGGCGCGGGTCGTGGACCAGGCGACGGTCTCTCGCGGCCCTCCTGACCGCGTCGAACCCGGTGACCGCCCATGCCTCAAGTCCTCCGGGAAGGGTGACCCGATGAACCTTCCCCGCCTCGTGCAGCAGGGTGTACACCTGCTCCGCACCGCATTCCGCGGTGCCCGGCAGACGGAACGGCCGGGGCAGCGCAGGGTCGTGATCCGGAGCTCGAACCACAGGAAAACCTCCCCTCGACGAACACAGCAAGCACCTGGATCCTGCTGCGCCGCGCGAAGCCATCACGGGCGCCGCGCGTCCGCCTTCCTTCAGATGGCGGAACAAGTCATGCAGAGGGACATTCGGAAAAGAGGAGCAGATGACGGCGTGACGCACGTGGATGTACCGCCGGGCGCGATGAGACCGGACCGCAGAGCACGTGCGGTACCTCGGCAAGACGCTCGGTGACGCCGCCATTCGCGGTTGCGGCCGGCGAGGTGCCGCAGGCCGTAACGCTGCTCAGCGCTGCTGATGCCTCGGGCCATGGTCGCTTCGGCTGTCACTCGCGCCTCGACGAGCAGACCGGCTGCATCCATCGTCCGCCCCCAGCCGGCCACGGCGAGGGACCAACTCGGTGGACACCCGAGCAGGTCAGGTGGCACGCTCCACCGCGTGAACGTCCTTGGAACCCTGGCCCGGTTCGGCTCCACAGGAGCCATCGGCCCGCTGCGGTGCGGCGCGACTCTCGATGAGATCGAAGCGACGCTCGGGCCGCCCTGGGACATCGGGCCGGTGAGCAAGCGGCGACGTTGGCCCCATCTGTTCTCCTACGGAGACGCTGAACTGTGTGTCTGCCGCTGCCGTCGCATCACGCTGATCAGCGTGCAGACCTGGCGGGACGCCATCGAGCTTCCGGTCCCCGGAACGACGACACTCGCCACGTTCGCCGGACCCCTCACCCACACACACGTCACGGCGGAGCTCAACTCCGCCGGTTGCCGCCTGAGACCTGTGACACTCCACCAACCACCCGGACAACTCGCCCTGCAGGCCGAGACGACAGGTGTCACCTTCACCTTCCGGGCCGAGGCCGACGCCGAGCCCCTGTTGGCAAGTGCCGGCCACTGGATCAGCAGCCACGAGTGCACACCCGCGGCGCGACGCTCCGGATGACGGCTTCGGTGCGTGATCGATCCCGGCCCCACCGATCGACCGATGGCGTGCAACGTTCCCTGAGTGACGGCGAGACCGGCGTACGAGCGCCGCATCAGCCAACCTTCGCCCCTTCGGGGTCGGTGGAGTCGGCTCGGTGGCCGGAGGCGAGGGTGGTGTCAGGTGAGGTGCTCCTGAGCCCGACCGGAGACGCCGCCGAGTTCGGCAGCGGCCGTTCCGGCACCGCCGATGGCAGTGGGCCGAGCGAGGTCAGCCGCTGTCCCACTCCGGCACCGCCATGCCGCGGTGACGTCATTCCTGATGCTGAAGGCGTTGTCTGGACGGCGTAGTTGTCGACGAGGGAAATGGCAGCCACATAGCGTCGCGTGGTGTAGGCGGAGCGGGTCACGGCGTCGGTGGACAGGGGGTGCCAGTCGAGGTAGACGGCTCCGTCGGCCGTGAACTTCTCCGGCGCGCCGTCGATCTGGATGTCGCCGGTCTCGGCCCTGGGCGTACACGGGAGCTCTGCCACTGCCACCCGTAGCCGGATGCCGAGCCCGCCGTGCGTGACGACCTGCTTCTGCGCGGCCGGGCCGAACACGGTGGACAGGCAGATGGGCCGCGAGCCCGGAGGCTCGGTGGATCCCCGCTGCGCCGCGGTCGGGGAGGGGGCACCGCCGGCCTGGCTCAGCCAGGTCGCCGTCTCCGTCAGTGTGCGAGGGGACGAATCAGGGCCGGCCCAGCCCCGCTCGGTGAGCACCGCGTCGACCTGGCGAAGGCGCGTGCGGATGTCTCCGTCGAAGGCGAGGTAGAGGACGGTGCTCCGGGCACAGTTGACCGGAGCCCAGTTCGCCGGGCCTATGAACGCGTTCTGGTTCTCCGTCCTGCAGGAGTCCGCCACCGACGTACCGAGCGGTGCGGCCCAGGGGAGTGCCGAAGTCAGCTCTCCCAGGCGGGCGGAACTTCTCTGTGCCGCCCTCGTGCCGGCGGTCCGGACAGCGGTGGAGTGCGCGAACGCACCGACATCGGGCGGCGTGCGGTCCAGGGCACGGTGAATCTGCCACAGCGCGCCGAGTGCCACTACGCACACCACACAGACCACGACCAGCACGGCTGTCGTGCATCCGCGTGCCACCTTCTCCGCCCGGCCTTGTCCACCCCTCGAATAGCCCATGTGGGCATGGTCCCGGGGCGAGACCCGGTTCTGGACAACGGACCGGTCTCCTTAAGGTCTCGGCAACCGGACCCGCCCGCCTCGGATGGAAAGGGGGGGCATCGGCCCGCTGGGAATTCGGCCCGACCGGCCGCCTGCTCTTCCGACAGCCCGCGGGAGGATCGCGAGCCGCTGATCGACCTTCGACCTCTTCACCTCGCCGGAAGCCGGCACCCGCATCGGTGGGCGCCGGCTTCCGGGCGGAAGTCGAGCGTGCGACGCCCGACGCGCCTGACGCCGCCGGTCGCTGCGTGGCCGAGGTGTCCCCGGTGGCCCGCCGGTATCAGCTCTTGATCGAGGCGAGCCAGTCGATGAGCAGGCTGTTGACCTCGTCGGGGCGTTCCTGCTGGATCCAGTGGCCGCAGCCTTCCAGGAGGTGGGAGGCCGACAGGCGGGGGAGGGTGGCGGGGAAGGCGTCGATGGCGTCGGACATCCACGTGGTGGAGGCGTCCAGGGCACCGCCGATGAACAGGGAAGGCTGCTCGATCGCGGCTCCGTGGTGCGGGGCCAGGTCTTCCCAGTCGCGGTCCATGTTGCGGTAGCGGTTGAGTGCTCCGGTCAGGCCGGTGCGTTCGAACTCCCCGGCGTAGACGTCGAGGTCCTGCTCGCGCAGCCATGCGGGCAGCGGGCCGACGGGGAAACGGTCGCTCAGCCGGCCGCCGCGGGCGACGAAATGCGGATCGGGCTCGTCCTCGGCCGGCATGGTGTCGCCGGACAGGGCCGCGTAGAAGCCCGCGAGCCAGTTCCGGACATCGGGTTCGATCTCCTCCTCCGCGCGGCCGGGCTTCTGGAAGTACGAGACGTAGAACTCCTGCCCCAGGCCGCCGATCTGGCCGAAGACCTCGGTGGGGCGGGGTCCGCCGGGCGGCGCGTACGGGACGCTCAGCATGCCGACCGCGCGGAAGACTCCGGGGTGGAGCAGGGCGGACGCGGCTGCGATGCTGGAGCCCCAGTCGTGGCCGACGATCACCGCGTTCTCCTCGCCGAGGGCGCGCACGACGGCGACGTTGTCCTCCACCAGGTCGAGCATGCGGTAGGCGTCGGCGGTGGCGGGCTCGGAGGAACGGCCGTAGCCGCGGACGTCGATCGCCACCGCCCGGTAGCCGGCCGCGGCGAGGGCCGGGAGCTGTCGGCGCCACGAGTACCAGAACTCCGGGAAGCCGTGCACCAGGAGGACCACGGGACCGGTGCCCTGCTCCACCAGGTGCAGACGGCCGGCAGGGGCCTCGACGGTGCGGTGACGGAGTGTGGCGGTCGGCTCGGATCGCATGGGGCATCTCCTCGGCTCGAGGGTGTGGGGTGGTTCCCATTGATCATGCAGCGCTGTGGCCCCACGGGACGATCGACGTTGCCAATCTGGCAATGTGGCAGTACCGGGCTGTGAAGCGGATACGGCCAGAAGGGACGAGGACAGTGGCAGGTGACGACGTGACCCAGGCACTGGCGGCGATGGGGCCGCGGTTGCGGGGTGTGCGGGAGCGCCGTGGTGTCACACTCGCCGATGTCAGCCGCGCGACCGGAATCCTGCCCAGCACGCTGTCGCGGATCGAGACCGGTGTGCGCAAGCCCAGTCTGGAGGTGGTGCTGCGGCTGGCGAAGGAGTACGCGGTCTCCCTGGACGAGCTGGCCGGCAGCGTGCCCGCCCCCGCGCCCGCCCTCGAGCCACGCAGCACGGCGCCGCACAGCTTCGGCGACAGCAAAGCGGTGTGGCCGCTGACTCCCTACGTCGGCGGCCTGCACGCCCACAAACACGTCCTGCCCACCGCCGAGAAGACCGCGGAACGGCCCCGGCAGGTGGCCCACGAAGGCTATGAGTGGCTGTGCGTCCTGTACGGGCGGCTGTGGCTCGCACTCGGTGGCCAGGACCTCGTCCTGACCGCTGGGGACGTCGTAGAGTTCGACACCCGCACTCCCCACGGAGTCGCGAACGCCGGTTCCGCCGGGCCGGTCGAGTACCTGATCATGTTCGGGCCTCAAGGGGAGCGCCTACGGCTGCGCACCTCGACGGCCGGGGGCCACGGGACGGGTGACGGAACGCCCGCTGACTGAGCGAAGACGGTGCTCCGCGAGGAGGACCAGGGCGTGTTCAGCTCGAAGAGCATGCGGTAGGAGGCGCCGTCAGGGTCTCCGACCCGATGCTTCGTGTCGTGCGTGGACGACATCGACACGGACCATGCCCCGCTCGATCCGGCCGAGCAGGTCGGTGTCGGCTTGGACCGCCTGCAGGATCCGGTTCCAGGTGCCGTCCACCTAGCAGCGGTGATGCCGTCTGTGGCCGGTTTTCGGAAAGCGTAGCGGTCCGGCAGGTCACCCTGGGGGACTCCGGTGCGGATCGGGAACAGCACGGCGTCGAGTGCGGTGTGGTGATCGCCTTGTCGGCCGCTACGCCTTGCCGGATGGTGGAAGATGCCCCCCCACGAGCAGCTGGCGGTTCGTCACATACCTCCCCCTGATCTGACCGGCGAGCGACCGATCGGAAACTACGCGATCCGCCGGACAGTGCCCAGGACGTGCGGTGACGGCCTGGTGCGACTGGGGGTGTCCAGCAGAGCCAGGGCCTCGGCGCCGGGAGATCCCGGCGGTGCGCTGTAGAGCACGAGATGCTGGTCGCGGTCGGTGAGGGTGAGCGTGTCGCAGTCGACCGTGACGTCCCCGACGGCCGGGTGGCGGAAGGTCTTCGTGGGTATCGGTGGGGCCTGTACGTCGTGCCGTGCCCAAAGACGGGTGAAGTCGGGGCTGTTGTCACGGAGTTCGTCGATGAGTCCGGCCACCGCGGGATCGGTGGGGTAGCGGGCGAGGGTGGTGCGGAGCTGCGTCACGACGCGCAGCCGGAAATCGGCGGTGTCGGAGAGCCCGTAAAGCGTCTCGTCGGCGCGCTGTGGCCCCAGGAAGGCCCGGCGTGCGAGGTTGCGGTCGTCGGGGGTGAGCGGGGCGAAGTCTTCCATGAGCGCGGCCGCGAGGTCGTTCCACGCGAGGACCTCGAAGGCGGCGGAGGTGACGATGCCCGCTGTTCGCGGCAGCCGTTCCAGGAGGGCGAGGATGCTCGGGCGGACGTCGCGCCGGTGCGGCGCGGTGCGGTTCGGTGCGGTGCCCGCCAGGAGGTGGAGGTGGTCGGACTCCGTGTCGGTGAGCCGTAGCACGCCGGCGATCGCGGCCAGGACGTCGCCGGAGGGGCGTGGCGCCCTGCCTTGTTCGAGGCGGATGTAGTACTCGGTCGAGATGTGCGCGAGGACCGCCACTTCCTCACGGCGAAGACCTGGTGTGCGCCGGCGCGGGCCGGAGGGCAGGCCTACATCCTGCGGCTGGAGCCGCTCGCGGCGGCTGCGGAGGAATGCCCCGAGTTCCTGCTTGTCCATACGGCAAGTGTGCGCGCGGTCGGGCGGCGGATCCTGGTACTGGTTGTGCCTGTATACCTCAGGCAGCCGACCGGACGCTGTTGCCATGACGAACAACACGGACACCACCGGCAGTGCACCCGTCGGCCTGCTCGGCGGCAAGATCGTCTTCATCTCCGGCGCCAGTCGCGGGATAGGAGCGGCCGCGGCCCGGCTCTTCGCCTCCGAGGGCGCCGCTGTGGTGCTTTCCGCCCGCAGCACGGACGCCCTCGACCGCATCGTGAAGGAGATCCGCGCCGACGGGGGTGTCGCCGACGCGGTCACCTCTGACCTCGCCGACCCCGCGAGTGTCCGCGCCGCCGTCTGTCACGTCGCGACGCTTCACGGACGGCTGGACTGCGCCTTCAACAACGGCGCGGTTCCCCAGCGGCGGTTCGGCCCGGTCGAGACCACCAGCGACGAGGACATCGACGAGCAGTTCACTGTGAACTTCCGTTCCCACTGGACCGCCATGACCGCCGAGGCGGCGCTCATGCGGCGGGGCGGCGGCGGGGCGATCGTCAACACCTCCAGCATCGGCAGCCGCCGCGCGAACCCCGCCCTGCCCGCCTACGGCGCAATGAAGCGCGCGCTCAACAGCCTCACCGAGACCGCCGCGGTGAACTGGGCCGGTGACCGTATCCGAGTCAACGCGATCACCCCCGGCGGCACCACCACCGCAATGATCGACACCTGGGAGGCGGCGACTCCTGGCATCGTCGAGCGGCTGACGGCATCGATCCCGCTGGGCCGGATGGCGGATCCCCGGCAGATCGCCGAGGCGGCCGCCTGGCTGCTCAGCGACCGGGCCTCGCACGTGACCGGGGCGATCCTGCCGGTCGACGGCGGCGCCGGCGCCTGACATGGGTGCCCTGGGGTCTGGTCCGTCCCTTGTGCGCTCCATCGCCCTCGCCGACGTAGGCGGTCGCCTGCCGCACTTCAAGCGGATGCCCGAGCCCGGCCCCGCACGTCGACCTGCCGCGAGGAAGACCGGGGCCTCGGATGCTGTTGCGGATACCCGTCCGGTCCCGGGCACGATCTGTCGGGCAGCCCGGGCGTACCCGCTGCCGGAATCTGGCTTGGCGCCCTCTCGGTGACAGGTACTCATCCGCTCTCGTTGCGGTAATGGGCGGCAGTGCCGGTGGCGTGCGGGTCGATTTCAGGGCGCAGGACCAGGTCCTCGTCGTAGTCGCCGCCGTTCTGGTGGCGGAACGGCAGCGGTCCGGTGTGTGGAAGGTCTTCGAGGCGTCGGCGCAGGGCGTTCGCGTGGAGGGCGTATGCAGCCTCGTCCACGCGGTCGGCTCCATGGATGAGAAGCGGGGGCAGGACCTCGATGCCCGCGTACCACAGCGTGCCGTGCTGGAGGGGGAAGAGCAGGTCGTTGAGCTCGCCGTTGACGCCGCGGGAGCCGAGGCTTGCCTTCCGGGCCCCGGCACTGACGACGGCCATCGCGCGTTTGCCTGCGAGGGCCCCCTCGCCGTAGCGCATGTGGCGCCCCTGGGTATCCCGGACGCCGAAGGCGAACCCGCCGACGAATACGCGGTCGAACCAGCCCTTGAGGATGGCCGGCATCCCGTACCACCACAACGGGAACTGGACGACGAGCGTGTCCGCCCATGACAACTTGTCGTGTTCGGCCGAGATGTCAGGGGACAACGCACCCCTTTCGAAGGCCTGTTTGGCCGCGCTGCCGACGACGAGCCGCTCGCCGTCGGGGTGGGAGAAGTCGCGGGCCCTGACGACCGGGTCGAACTCCATCGCGTACAGGTCGCTGGTGCGTACCTCGTGCCTTTGGTCCAGGAGGTGCCGGACACCGTCGCGGTACAAGGAGCCGTTCAGGGAACGGGGTTCGGGGTGTGCTGTGAGCCACAGGACTTTCACTGGGTTCCCTCCTGGCAGATCACGGACATGATCGTGCGCGCCTACCCGGTCCGTCCTGGGGCAACCCGCCGCCAGGTCCGCCCCGGGCGTGTGGATGCCGAGTCCCCTCCAGCGGACCGGCGGGGAGGGACAGCGGGTACGTCCCAAGGCCACGGTGCGGTCCACCTGGCTTCCACCACCTCGTCGGGCAGCAGGGGGCGGACACCGTTCCCGTCCTGGTCCCTGATTCCGCCTGCGGCGATCAGCGGGGCGTCAGTCAGTGACTGGGTACCGGCCGGCGCCGAAGAGGGTTCCTGGGCCGGTCCCTTTTCGACATCGTCGCCGGCGATCCCGGCCAGGGTCTGCGGCTCTTCCGCTATCCGGACGCGCCCGAGGACGGTGACGGGGAGGAGGAGCCCCAGCCGCCTCTGTCGCGGAGGCGGGACCTCGGGTGCGGAGGCGGTGAGACGGCCAGGAATTGAGCGGGTGAGGGGAGGCCGGAGCGAGCTGGTCAGGGGATTCGTCCGTCAGGGGCGTGGGGGGAGTGCGGGGTCACCGCGTCCTGTTCCGTGAGGTGGCTGTCCATGGTGGTGTTCAGGTCGGCGATGAACGTTTCGACCTGTTCGAGGAACTGGGGCGGGTAGTGCGACATCGAGGCGTCGAGGCGGTGGGCGAGAGGGCCGAAGAACTCGTCAGCCCTCTCCTGGATGTGCCCGCCGCTGCGCAGTGTGACGATGCGCCGGTCGGAGTGCTCGCGAGCACGCGTGATGTGCCCCGCCGCTTCGAGGCGGTTCAGGAGCGCGGTGGTGGCGCCCGTGGACAGGGGGATCCGCTCGCTCAGCCGCGCCGGTGACAGGGGGGTGCCGCGCTCCTCGGCGGCGGCGATCTCCAGGACCGCGGTCGCGTCCGTGGAGTGCAGGCCCAGCCAGGTGGCGAAGCGCCGGCTGAGTTCGGCGTAGTGGCCCCCGTAGATCCTCAGCGACTCCATCAACCGCTCACGTTGCTCCGCGACCCCGTCACGCACTGCTTCCTCCACGCCTCCGCCCTTCTCTCCTGCCACGCCGTCCACGCGCCCCTACCCCTCTTTGACAACCTACCGCCATCACTTTACCTTCATGGTGGAATTGCTTCATGATGGAGGTATTTGGCGTGTGTGACCCTTCCCCCACCCCTGACGAGACGACCGGGCCCTACCGGTGGCGATGGCTGATCCTGGCGGTGATGATCGCCGCGGAGATCATGGATCTCCTGGACGCCTCGATCGTCAACGTCGCCGGACCGGACCTGGAGAGATCCCTCGGCGCAGGCTCGGTCGGGCTGCAATGGGTGATCGGCGGCTACGCCCTCACCCTGGGTGCCGGGCTCGTGCTCGGCGGCAGGCTCGGGGACCGCTACGGCCGACGCCGGATGTTCCTGATCGGACTCGGGGCCTTCACCGCGGCCTCACTGCTGTGCTCGATCGCTCCGAGCATCGAGTCGCTGATCGTCTTCCGCCTGCTGCAGGGCACCGCCGGAGCGATGCTGCTGCCCCAGGGGCTGGGCCTGCTGCGGGAGAACTTCTCCGGCCCCGAACTCACCAAGGTCTTCGCGATCTTCGGCCCCGTGCTCGGCCTGGGCGGCATCATCGGTCCGGTCCTGGGCGGCTTCCTCATCGAGGGCGACTTCTTCGGCCTGGGCTGGCGGTCGGTGTTCCTGGTCAATCTGTCAATAGGCCTCGCGGCACTGGTCGTCGCCGCGAAGTTCGTGCCCCGCAAGTCGGGCGACCGCACGGTACGGGTCGACATGACCGGCGCCGTCCTGGTCGTGGCGTCCTGCGCCCTGCTGGTGCTGCCGCTCAACCAGGGGCAGGAGAACGGCTGGCCGCTGTGGACATGGCTGTCCATGGCCGCCTCCGTGATCGGTGTCGCCCTCTTCGCCGTCCAGCAGCGCCGCGCGTCCCTCACGGGCCGCGAGCCCCTGGTCACCCCGGGCCTGCTGCGCAAGCCCGCCTTCACGGTCGGCCTCGGAGGCATCGCCCTGTTCTTCGGCGGGCTCATCGGCACCCAGCTCGTACTGACCCTGTTCCTCCAGATCGGCCACGACTTCTCCGCCGGCGACGCGGGCCTCGGCAACCTGCCCCTCGCAGTGGGAACAGCGATCGGCGGCGCCATCAGCGGCGCGTTCCTCGCCGACAGGATCGGTCGCAAGGTGCTCCAGATCGGACCGCCGGTCCAGCTGGCCGGCGCGGTCGTGCTGTGGTTCGAACTCGACGGCCTCGACGCCGCCTCGTTCTCGATCCGGGACATCGCTCCAGGCGTGGCGGTGGCGGGGATCGGCGCCGGCATGGTGATCGCAGCGCTGTTCAGCTTCATCCTGGCCGCGGTCGACGACGACGAGATCGGATCCGCCTCCGGCGTCCTGTCGGCGGTCCAGGCGGTCGGCGGCTCCATCGGCGTCGCGGTCTTCGGCTCGGTGTTCTTCGACCAGGCCAGGACCGGTGATTTCACCGGTGGCTTCCACCGCGCCCTGATAGTCCAGGCATGCCTGCTGGTTGTCTTCTTCGCGATCACCTTCCTGCTGCCCAGGAAGGGCCGCCCCGAGGAGGAGCAGCACGGCATCCTCCCCGAGATGACTGCCGACGACTCCGGCGCCGAGCCGCACCTCACTGTCTGAGCCCGGCGGGTCCGGCGGTCTGCCTGCTTCCTGGGCCCGACCGTTCCTCGGCCCACGTCGGACCCACTCAGGCTTGATCGTTCTGAAGCGGCTGAGCGGCGACCGGTCGGCCCGCCGCCTCCGGTGCCCGCCCTCAACGGGACACGCGCCACGGAGTTCACCGCCGACGTACGCAAGGTCCAGGTCGTCAGCGCCTGACCTCCCGAAGCAGATCAAGGGGCTGAGCGGTGGGCGCAGCCGGGACCGTTGCGTCGGGCCTCGCGAGAGAGGCGACGCCCGACGAGCACACGGCCCCAGGAGTTGCCCAAGGTTCTCCGCCGAGAGTGCCGCTACGCCGCATGATCTGTCGCATTCGCTCCACGGCGTCACGGGCAGCACGTTCGGCGACCCGAAGCGGGTCAGCCAAGGGGACGAAGCATGCTCGGAATGCTGGAGCGTGGAGAGAGCAGTTCCATGCTCGTCACGGTGGCCGTTGTCCTCGGTGTGGGCCTCGTCGCATATCGACGGTTCGGTGCGCGAAAGAAGCAGGAGACGAACACTCCGGAGAACGGCAGCGGCGTTTGAGTCAGATCGTAGAGGCCCGTCGATCAACCGGCCGCGATGAGTGCCGGCCGGCGGCGAATGGGTCACGCGCAGCAGGGGCGCTACCGGTTGTGGCCCCGGTCGATGGCGGAGCTGCAACGTGGTCGCGACCACTCTCATGGCAGTTGTTTATGTGGGGAACTGTCGTCATGGCGTGCGGGGGAGAGGGCAGTGGGTCGTGATCCGTCTTCACAGTGCGTGTCCGTGGTGCTCGATCGCGGTGGGGTGGGTCCTTGAGTCGCTCGGTGGCCGGTCGTGCCGCCGACGTGGCGCATCGCAGGGCCGAGGGTGGTGACGACGACGTGGATGCCGAGTACGTCGATGGCACGTCGGGCCGGGCGCGGTTTCTGAGGCTCGGCCGCGCGATCCGCACGCCGCTTAAACGCGGTGGAGCTGCACCGGCCGCGCTGGTTAGGGTTGCGGGATGAGCACTCGCACCTTCCGTATCACCGTTCGTGGGGTCTTCGACGGACTCAGCGCCGATCAGCGGGCAGAGCTCCTGGCCCGTGCCGCGGAGCACGACGTCCTCCAGGCGGCGTTCACTCCTGAAGGGCACCTCAGCTACGACCTGGCCGCTCGATCCGCCTTCACGTTCCGCTTCCTGGATTCCGGAGAGGCAGAAGAGGACATCCTGAAAGCGGCCGAACGCGCCGAGGAGTCGGCGAAGGCGTGGCTGGCCGAGGGCGGCTACGGCTACAAGAAACTCAGGAGCAGTGCTGAGGACCTCTCCCAGGCACCGTTGGGAAAGCGGCAGCGCCGCGCGGCGGCCCGGAAGAACGTCTGACGCCGCAGCGGCATTCTCCTCGCCCGTCGGGGGATCTCTCCCCGCGCGATCGACGTCGTCCCACAGGCCAACATCCTGGACCGCCTGCTCACCGTGCTGGACAAGGGCATGGCACCGATCCGGACGCGTCGTACGCGGGTCTGAACCGGGGGAGCGAGGCCAGCCACCTCTGGCTTCCGGCCGCTGCCCTCGTGAACCACGCGACCCGGACCCGGCTCGCTGAGGTGCGTACGGAAGCGGAGCGCCTTGAGGTCGCCTTCGAGGCCCTGGCCCGCTTCCTCCACCGGCTCCGGCCGTACGGGACGGCCTCCGCCCGACCGGGAGAGAGGCCGAGTCGGGTAGTGGCACCGCCCCCGGCCGCCGACGGCAAGTGCCGTATCGCCCTGTGTCTGGCACGGTACGTCGCTCAGGGAGCACCGCCAGCTCACTCAGCAGGCCACCGAGCAGCGGGCTGCCGGATGGCGGGAGGCTTCAGAGGGCGGTATGTGACGTAGTGCCGCAGTTTGTCGTCGCTGGAACGTGTAGCGCAGGCGTATCGGTGCTGATCGGGGGGTCGTGTCGTGCTGGAGTGTTCCTCGTGAGCGACCGCCAGCCCTACAAGAGCGACTTGTCCGACGAGCGGTGGGCCCTGATCGAGCCCGTCATCGCCTCCTGGAAGGCCCGGCACCCCTCCGTCAGCAGCCACCAGGCGCCTACGAGATGCGGGAGATCGTCAACGCTCTGCTCTACCAGTCCCGCACCGGCTGCCAGTGGGACTACCTCCCCCACGACCTGCCCCCGGTCGGCGCGGTGAAGTACTACTTCTACAAGTGGCGCGACGACGGCACCGACCAGACCATCCACGATCTGCTGCGCTGGCAGGTCCGCGAGAGCCGGGGGCGCACGGCCGACCCGAGCCTGGTGGTGCTCGACACCCAGAGCCTGCACGCGGCCGCCGGAGTGCCCGCCGCCACCATCGGACGGGACGCGGCAAAATAAGTCCCGGGCCGCAAGCGCGGCCTGGCAGTTGATGTTCTCGGTCTGGTGATCGCGGTGGTGGTGGTGCTGGCCGCGTCCGCGCACGACAACGCCGCCGGCATCGCCTTGCTGGACAAGGTCGCCGCCGACACCGACACGGTGCAGAAGGCTTGGTGGACCAGGGCTTCAAGACCACCGTCGTCGACCACGGGCAGAAGGTGGGCATCGACGTCGAAGTCGTCGAGCGCAACCCGACGACCAGCGGTTTCGTCCCCCATTCCAAGAGGTGGGTGGTGGAGCAGGCGAACGGGATCATGTTGCTGCACCGCAGGCTGGTCCGCGACTACGAACACCGGCCGACCTCCGCCGAGTCGAGGGTGTACTGGGCCATAAGCGACCGTATATCCAGGATGCTCACCGCGACCTCCACCCCCACCTGGCGCGGCGCGTGAGCGACAGCGAGCTGACCCTGGGAGCGGTGCCGGCACGCCTGGAGGAGCAAGAGCGCGAGATCGCCGCCCAAGCCGAGACCACGCGAGAACGTATCGCGGAACTTACCGCTCAGCTCGAGGAGTTCGGCCGGGTCGCCGAGGAGGTGCGCATCACCCGCAAGACGCTGCTGGCGCTGCCTGAGCCCGCCTCGCCGACACCGCCGCCCGTGAAGCTGCCGGACCATCCGGCCTACCAGCAGATCATGGCGGTGTTCGCCGCGGCCGACGCCCCGCTGCGAGCGCGGGCGGTCTGCGAGGCGATGGACCTGGAGATCGCACCCAACAACGTCAACAACGTCCGGCTCAAGCTCAAACGGCTGGCCGAACGCGGCATCCTGATCGAGCCAGAGCAGGGCTTGTTTACCAAGCCGCAGACGTAACCGCCTGGTCAGGCCGCGACCATACCGACAGTCCCATCCGAAAGCCCGAAACGGGCATCACGTCACGTACTGCCCGCTCAAACGATCGAGTCCCTACCGAACCCGGAAGTTCATGGAGCGGAGGTGTCGGGTGGCGCGGTGCCCGCTGGCGGATGGCCTGCAGGCACCGCAGAGGTGTCAGCGCCAGTCGACGACGACCCGGTTCAGCGGGGTGTCGAGGACGAATCGGCCTCGCTGGGGTGCCACGGGGGCGGCGTCGAGGGGCAGCAGTTCGAAGGCCGCTTCCTGGTCGCGGTATTCGATGTCCCAGGTTCGGATGGCTCCGGTGATCTTCGCGACCAGGTCTTCGTTGCCGGGGCCGTGGCCGATGACGCCGAACTCCCAGAGCTTCCCGCCCTCCGGTGTCGTGCGGTCGGTCAAACGCCGAGTGAGGTAGGCCACGGCACCCTTGCCGACGGCCGCGGTGGAGGAGGGGTAGGGGTCCTCGGTCAGGAGCGTGCCCTTCACCTCGTGTGGGAAAGGCATCCGGACGAGCCCGCCGGGCACGGAGCAGGCGACGAACAGTTCCATCCACTCCGGGGACTCCATCGCCTGGACCGTCATCCCGGTCCACTTCTCGGTGCGCGGCTGGTCCAGCACTCCCGACAGGGCATTGGCGTCGTGGGGGAGGTCGGCGGGGGCATGCAGTCGCACGGTGCCGTCCGCGCTGAGGGGGATGTTGCGGCGGGCGTCGTCCGCGATGCCTCGGCGCAGCGGCATGAAGGAGTTCATCTCGCTGCCGAGGGAGACCCAGCGGTCGCCGTTCCGCTCGTAGATGATGGAGCGGGAGACGGTGCCGACAAGGCGCTGGGGGGTGACGAGGCGGCCGGCGGGGGCGAGCTGGTCGAGCCAGGCGTGGGGGATGCCGTGCGCGCCGACGGTGGCGATGATCCGGTCGTACGGAGCGCCGTCGGGGTGGCCGAGGGCGCCGTCGCGGGTGATTGCCTCCACGTTGGTGACTCCGGCCGCGGCGAGGTGCCGGCGGGCGCCCTCGACCAGGTCGTCGTCGACGTCGATGGTGGTGACGTGCCCGCCGGGACCGACGAGGTGGCCGATGAGGGCGGCGTTGTAGCCGCTGCCCGCGCCGAGTTCGAGGATGCGCTCCCCGGGCTGCGCGTCCAGTTGCTCCAGCATGAGAGCGACAACTTCGGGCTGGGAGGCACAGGAGATCGATGTGCCGTCGCTGTCCAGCTTGATGTCGACCACGTCGTTGGCGTACGCGGCTTCCAGGGTGGCGTCGGGTACGAACAGGTGCCTGGGCACGGAGCGCAGCGCGTCCTCGACGGCCCCGGTGCGTACTCGTCCGCCCGCCTTGATCTGGTCGACGAGGGCGTTGCGAAGCTGTGCGGCGTGGCCGTCGGCAGTGGTGAGGGTGTCGGTTTTCACCCCTGGGACGCTATCGACTCCGGCCGGTGTTTTCGCTGATGAACGAGTGATTCACTCGATCCCATGACTGCCTCTTTCGCGAGATGGGACAGGACGTGTTGCTCGTGCGCCGTCAGACCGGCGCGGTTGGCGTGGAAGAGCACGTGGTGGGCCAGGACTGCGCGCAGCCCGCGGTTGAGCGTCTGCGTGGTTCAGGGCCGCGAGCGTTCAGCCGGCCTGTGCGCAGGCGGCGGGCCACGCGGGGTGGGCATCGAGCGGATCGCCCGGGCAACGCCATTGAGAATCGCGCACCGGTTCATCCACGCCGACAGTCGGCACCTGCTCAGTACCTCCGCAGACCCGAGGTGCCAGCGACGCTGGGAGACCGTTGTCGTCCTGATGCCCGCGATGCTCCGGGCCGCCGGCCTGGACTGGTTCGGGCAAGGGGTCGTCACGGAGTCGGATGAACAGCACCAGACCTCGGCGACGCCTCCGTCGACGTCACCCTCGTCGACTGACCAGTTCCATCCGCAGGCCCATCGGCCGTACCGGCCCGCCAGGAACTCGGTGACGGGATCCAGCGAACGCCAGCGATCCGCGACATCTTCCCGTCCGAATGGGCTGACGATGTCGAATTGACCCTGCACTCCCGAAACTGTCGCCAAGTGACAAGTAGCTCTCGGTAACGATGCCGCCGTTGCTGCGGTCATGTAGTCGTCGGGGTGTTACCGGTTGCTTCGGGGACGTATCCGCAAACCTGCGGGGCGCATTCGGCCTCGTGGTCTCGGCCCCATTGGGAGGTGTCTCGCTCGATGGAGCGGACGCGGTGGACGAGCCGCAGCTGGTTCTTCCGGGGCAAGGTCGAGGGCAACGCTGTGAAGGTCTCTGGGAGTACGGCGACCATGCCTCGGACCTGCTCTCCGTTGCCCATCTGCAACAGCATGGTGCACTGCCACCAGTCGATCTCGCCGCCGCGGCCGTTCGGTGTACCGGGCCAGTAGTAGTTCGCCGGATCCGGGAGCAGATAGTGGACGCCGTCGGAGGCGAGATGCGCCCGGAGCCACCCTCCGCCACCACTCAGGCCGAGCCGACGCCGTCGGGCGTCGTCGTTCAAGGCGCAGACCGCTTCGGTATCGAGGGCCTTGAGAACGTTTGCTTCTGAGGGGAGCGGCTGTCGCCCGGCGGGGGCCTTGACGGGCCAGCGTCTGAGCAGAAGGCATACCCGTTGCCGCGGCGTCATCGGCGACGGGGCCCTGCGGGATTGCGGCAGCGGCGGGGGTGGTGTCCAGCTTCGGCCTGCCTGTTCGATGTGACGCAGCATCCACGCACGGGCGTCCGGGCCGGCGGTGTTCCATACCCAGCTCATCGGCCGTTCGGTCATCGCCTGATCGAAGCTCCCGATGGGCTGGCCCCGGTGGGAAGGTCTCCTGGGGCGTGGCCGTGCGACACCCGGAAGGTTGTGGCACAAGTTGGCCAGGAATCTGATGCGGTCCAGAACCTCGTCATGGGAGGTGTCCTGCGCCCCGCGCTGGGGCCTCCCGGCCAGATGCCGTATCTCGCTGAACGCCATGCCCGCCAAGAGCACGGCTATATCCCGATCGAGCTCGGCCTCCTGGCTCCTCAAGCCGATCCACCCTCACTGCCGCCCTCAGGGAGGGTTGTGTGGTCCTGGGTGTGCGACAAGGAAATGCGACGATGCGCGATGTCGACCTCCATGATCTTCACGGTGAGGGCGTCGCCGACCTCGATGACGTCTGCGGAGGATTCGCCCAGCTCGCTGGTGTGTACGAGCCCCTGGAAGCCGTCCTCTCGGTCTTCGATGCGGACGAAGACGCCGAATGGCACGATCTTGGTGACTGGCCCGATGACCACCTGGCCGATCCGCTGCGCTACCTGCGGCCACGGGTCTTCCTGCACTCCTCGGAGCGACAGCGGTACCCGTTCCCGGACCATGTCGACGTCGAGCACCTCTGCTGTGACCTGCTGGCCGACGCAGACGACGTCGGACGGGTGGTCGACTGGCCGCCAGGACAGTTCAGGGATGTTGATCATCGCGGTGAAGCCGCCGATGTCCACGAAGGTGACGCCGAAGCTGGCGATGGTCGTCACTGTTCCGGTGACGACCTGGCCGCGCCGCAGGGTCTTCAGGAACGCCCAGTCCCGGTCGCTGGACGTCGGCTCGGTCTGCCAGCGCGCACGGAGAACACCGTCACCGTCGGGCAGCACCGCGGTGAATAGTGGGAGATCTTCACCGGCATACATGGATACGACGCCGGCAGCACGCGCGCTGGCGAGTTGGGAGATCAATGCCTCGAACTGGGTCTCGTCCGCGACCGTGCTCGTGATCTGACCGTCCTCGTCCTCCCAGACAATCTCCACGAGGCCTTCCTCGGGCAGAGCGGCCACGGCAGTGTCGACATCGGTGAGCAGGTCCGGCCAGATTGCCAACTGTGCGCGTGGGGCCAGATGGAAGCGCACGGTCTCGATGTTGTCGCGGGTCAGGCGGTGCCACCGGGAGGCGTTGACGGCGAAGACCTCCTCCAGGAACACCGCGCGGTGGGCGCTGACGGTCCAGTGCAGGCGGGCCCAGAAGTCGGAGTCGGCCGGCCGCTGCACGTACCCGGGGTCGTCGGGGGCGAAGTCGTACGGCGAGGCGTCCAGGCGTTCCGGGAACAGGCCGAGCGCGCGGGTGCGAGCCAGTGCGGCTTCGCAGGGCAGGTTGCTGCCGATGTAGAGGTACTGGTCCCAGCCGACGTGCACAGCGAACGCGC
The DNA here is from genome assembly GCF_042755185.1 of Streptomyces sp. NPDC059166. Classification (NCBI taxonomy): domain Bacteria; kingdom Bacillati; phylum Actinomycetota; class Actinomycetes; order Kitasatosporales; family Streptomycetaceae; genus Streptomyces; species Streptomyces sp. NPDC059166. The sequence goes on from NZ_JBHZCI010000024.1 coordinate 115,533, forward strand.
CGTCCGCCTCCAATCGGCACCAGGCGCCGTTGTCGCGGGCATGGACCGGACGAGCTCCAGGCCGACGGCGATCGGCACCAGTGCTCCGTCGTGGAACCCGGCGGGGCCGGCCGGGAACAGGTCGGCCAGGCCATAGCCGTCGATCGGTCGTTCCAGGCCGAAGTGCGCGAAGCCCCCGAGCTGCGGCTCACGGATGACCAGCTGGTCGACGCCGGTGTCCTCGGCGAAGGCGGCGACGGCGTGCAGGTAGGCGGCTTCGACTGGTCCGTGGTCGCTGGTCGCGTGCTCGGTGCCGGCGTAGTGGCCGTGCTGGTCGCGGTCGGAGAGGTTGTACTTGGTGACCCGGTAGACGTTGGGCAACACGTCACTGCCCACCGGAGGTCGACGGTGCGGACGCTTTCTGGTGGCGCTCAAGGACGCGATAGACGGTGGCGCGGCTGACGGAGAAGAGCTCGGCCAGGTCCAGACTGCATCTCGCGTAGCCGACGCGTTCACTCATGCCCGGAGCGTACGGTAAGCCCCCGCTCAGCGCACAGATCACCGGACACCCTAAATGAGACGCCGCCAGTGCAGGTCGATCTCTCCTGCCGAGCAAGATCACATTTGTTCGTTGGGGGTTCCCCAAGCGGACACACCCGACGGGTTCAGTCAGGACCTGGCGCGGTGACAACCACGCCTGCCGTCCCGCCGCTGTTGCGGCACCGGGCTCTGGCCGGACACGCTGGCCGTTCGGTGGGGCGGTCCTGCGCCGTACAAGTGGGGTGTCGGCCTAGGGTGGTGCGGGTGAGTCTTGGTGATGCTGATCAAGTGGTCGTGGACGAGGCTGTTGCGGATGCCGGCCTTGCCGCGCTGGAGTTCGACGGGGCGCGGGCCTGGCTGAAGGAGGCACGCCGGCGCCGGATGGAGCCGTTGGCGGCCGAGGTGTGGGTGACCGATCCCGCATTCGAGTACGTGCTGCTGGTCAGACACCGCGTGCGCGGATGGGTGCCGCCCGGCGGCAAGGCGGAGCCGGGTGAGACGCCGCGTGCGGCAGCCGCCCGCGAGTTGCGGGAGGAGACGGGGCTGCAGGCCGAGCTTCTGGCCGAGCCCGCTGCCGTGGCGGTGCGGTCCTATCGGTCAGACTGGTCCCCGACGCTGGGCCTGTCCTACGCCGCGATCGTCGACCGCGAAGTACCGCTTGCGGCGGAGCCGGGGCAGCCGGCAGCGTGGTTCCGCCTGGACGAGGAGTGGCAGAGCGTGTTCCCCGACGACCGCGACCGCATCCGTACGCACGCCCGGCGCCTGGCCACCGCTTCGGCGGCTCGCACCCGCTGACCGAGTGGTGCGGCGGCTGTTCACAGGACGGTGTCGATCCGGTCGAGGGCGGACGGCGGCAGGGTGATCAGCTGGAGGGCGTGCAGGAAGTGGCACCACACCGGTGACAGCCCGGGACGGCGTTCGAACTCCGTCCTCGTCAGGCGGCCTTCGGCGTAGTCGACGGTGCGCAGCGCGGTGTGCTGGAGCTGCTCGGGACGGGCCCATCTGGGGCGTGGACCTCCCTGGCCGACGGGCGCAGGGTTCCGCGGACCTCGGCCTGCAAGATCCACCACTGATGCCCGACAGGGCCGGTAGGCGTTCTCCGGCAGCGGTTGGGGCGCCACTGGGTCAGCAGCGGGTGCAGGCGGGTGACGGTGAGGCCAACCTCTTCGGCCACTTCGCTGCGGGCGGCCTGCTCGGGGCTGCCGTGCTGGTCGATGTGGCCGGCGACCGGCGCGAGACCGGTCGGCGGCGTCGCCCGCTCGAACATCAGCAGCCCCTCCGGGCCGGGAATCAGCACCCCGACGCTGGTGTGGTCGCATGTGTCCTCGGAGGTGACGGGGGAGGGGGCGGCCATGCTCATGGGGTGTCCATGGGCCGCTGGGCGACGACGACGAGCCAGCTCGTCACGGTCGCGGTGTCGGGCGTGGTCAGGGGCGTAGGCCGCGTCCAGGATCTCCATCCGCTGGGCGTGGGTGAACCCGTCGCCCGCCGGGCGGGCGAACACGGGAATGGACAGCCACGCCTTCTCGAGCTGGCTGCCGCCGGACTCACCCTCGTCAAGGCCGAGGTCATCGCCCAGCACGGCACCATGGTGGAGAGCAGTGTTTTCGGCTCGAGCCAAGCAAACAGCTTCTCCTGCAGTTGTTGTCGGCTACTTGCTGGTAACCCTGTGGAGTCTTCTTCGAAGGGCGGAGAGCGCCCCCCCGGAACCACGAAGGGGGAGCACCTGATGCCGGACTGGCTCGCAAGTTGAAGCTCGCCGAGTACGCCCTCGGCCTCCTGGCCGTCGCACACCCGGCCATCGTCCGCCCACCCCCGCAACTTCCATCGCCATGGCTGGAGTTGCGGCCGCAGTCGTGGGCTGGTTTCTCGCACACCTGGCGCTCACGCTCACGTTCGCTGTCGGCGCCCTGCTGGCTCAGGCGTTCCCTGGTCGGCGCGGCGACGCCGCACGGTGGTTCGACCGCGCCTGGGACACCTCGATCGACGCCATTCTGCCGGGCAAGTCATAACAACCCCGACCCTTCGATTCTTCGCTCAGCTCCTTCGCGCTGCTCCACGCAGCAATGCGTTACAACGCGCCCTGTGGCGTCCTCCAGCGGAGAGCACCGCTGGCACTCGAACAGAGGAACACCCCGTGTCTCGAGGCATCCGCCGCTCCGGTGGGCCTGACCCGACGCGGCTCCATGGAGGCCCACAGCACGTCCTCAGTCGTTTGAGGGCCGCCATCAATCGACGTAGTCCTCGACCATGTTGGCGACAAGAGAAAGCAAGGCATCTGCCCGATGTCGGTCATAGCGCTGGTTCCGCAGGGCATCGGCAACTGCTCGGAGCCGGGCTACCGCGGCTGGCTCGTGATCTTCCACCTCGAAGATCACCGGTTGGGTAATCAGATCAAGGCACTCGGTGAGCAGCTGGTGAGTGGCGAGGGCGGGCGGGTTGGGGTCAGGCTTGGCGAACGCGGTGGTCAGGTACTGGACGGGATTGGTGAGGCTCCACCCGACGACGTTGCTGTGCTGAATGACAAGGGCCAGATCAGGGGCGATTTCGACCCGGGCCTCAATTGGGTCGGCCAGGACGTCGAGATCGCGCAGACAGGTGAGCACGGTGTCCCCGGGGGTGCGGCACAACACCGTGGTGCTCCCGTGTCGGAAGTCCCTGGCTTCGTCCGCGCGAAGCCCGCCCGGGCGGGCAGTGGGCGCGACGGGAAGGCGGGCAGCGTCCTCAGCGGAAGCTGACTCTTCCGGCAGCTGAAACTCAAGCCCTGCCAGCTGCCGACCGGCGGGATTGAAGCGTAGGACGTCAGGAATGTCCCACAACAATTCCTGGCTGCCGAACGTGTCCACGAGAAATCTTTCTCGCTCCACAGCATTTGTGTAGGGCGCGACGTGCACTGAGTTTCCTGTGAAACCGGGGGCAGTGTTCAGAGGATTGTCTGTCACCATTGCGCACCAGTTGTCATCAAAGGTCAGTTTCATGATTATTTCTCCGGTTTGATTTTTACCGCCGGGGGCATGTACCCGTCCCTGCCCGGGATCCTGCCTTGCACGATGTCCTCGTGGGTCACGGGGCGACCCGGGTCTGTGGCGTTGCCGCCGAGTGCCGCGGCCCCGGACTCACCCTTTACTCCCGATGGCCCATATGCCGTGACGGTCTGGCCTGCTTCAGAGCCTCCCTTCGCCACGACGATGTCGTCGCCTTGACGGAAGATCAGATTTCCGGCCCCGCCAGTCGAGTGGTACACAGCGTCCGGCTTTTTCAAGATCTCCAAGACTCTCTCGTCGCTGAATCCATGACGCGTGTCTGCGTGATACCCGGGATGCTTTCGAAATTTATCTTCCTGAGCCCTTGCTATGACCGTCTCCGCAGCCTTGCGTGCCCTCTGCTCGGCCCTCTCCTCTTTCGTGTACTTGGGCATGAGGCCCAGCGGATCGCACCGCGTGGACGGATTATCCACGTACGCGACTGGGTTCGGCGCTGGTGCTAGACCCAGGGGGTCCGGGGAAGCGTAGCGCCCGGTCTCCGGGTCGTAGTGGCGGAAGCAGTTGTAGTGAAAACCGGTCTCTGGGTCGTAGTACTGGCCGGGGAAACGAAGGGGGGTGTAGGTACTGCTGTCGCGCGCCCAGGCAGTAGTGCCCCAGAGTGTGCTCCGGCTGCGCCATGCGATGCTGCCGGACTCATCGATCAGTTCGGTGGGGGTCCCGATGAGATCGGTGGCGATGGCAAAGAAGCGCCGGTCGATCTCTTTCTGGCGGTCGTCGTCCGTGAAGAGACGCTCGGTCTGGGCGAGAGGAGCGACGCCGCGGTGGTCCCAGGTGAGAGCGACCGTACTCTCGTCCGGCCGGTGGCTGATCTGCTCACACAAGGTGAGGCCGTCCCAGGTGAAACGGACCTCCTCCAGTATGGTCTCGCCGTCGGTTGCCAGACGCTGCTTGGCACTACGACGGCCCAGAGGGTCGTAGCGGTACCGCCACTGTGTCCCGTCGGGAGTGGTGACCGACACGAGTCGGTTCTCCGTGTCCCATGCATAGCGCCAGGTATCGGGCTTCCGGGAAAGGCGGGTCCTCTGCCGCAGAGTGACACGGCCGAGGGCATCGTGCTCGAAACGGACGTCTCCAGCGCGATTGATAGTGGTACCTGTGTAGGCACGCACTCCGAGGGCCTCGCTGCCGGGGTGGTTCGCGGGCCAGCAGGCCGAAGTCTGGTTGCCGACGTCGTCATAGGCGTACCGCTCTGTCCAGCCATGAGCGTGGACGCCGGTGACGCGGCCTGCCCGGTCCAGGTCGAAGGTACGGGTGCCTGACAGCTTGTCCACGATGGAGATCAGGTGGCCGTCGGCACGGTAGGAATAGGACCGGCTGTTTATGACGTGGGCACCGGTCCTGACCTGCTGCGCGGTGAGCTGGCCGATCTGATCCCAAGCGGATGTCACCGTGATGGCGTCGCCTATGGCCCTCACGAGCTCGCGGCCGGCGGCGTCGTGGGTGAAGTCGATGAATAGCACACCGCTTGTCAGCCGCTGAGGTTGGCCGTCGGCACCATAGGCGTACGAAGTGACGTGGCCCGTCGGCGTGATGCGCCGTGTGCGGCGGCCCAGATCGTCGTAGGCAAAGATGAGAGGACGGCCGTCGACCAATTCCGTTTTGACCTGTCCGCGTCGGTCGTACTGATACCGGAGTTCACCGTCCGGTCCGACCGCGTCGAGGAGGCGTCCGGCCTCGTCGTAGGAGTAGGCCGTCATCCGGCCGTCGACGTCCTTTTGGACGACCTGGCCCAGTTGGTCACGGAGGAATGAGATGGCGCCGCCCATAGCGTCAATGCGTGTGGTGAGCTGACCCGCCGAATCCACGCGGTATGCCAGGGTGCGTCCGTCGAAATCGGTCTCGGACACGATGTTGCCGGCCGCATCGTACTGATAGTTCCACTCCAGCCCCTGCGGGCCGGTGACACGAGTGAGCCGGAGCTCGTCGTCGTGCGTGAACTCATAGCGCACACCGTCGGGTCCGGTGCGTGCGGCCAGGAGATCGAAGTGGGTGTACTCGAAGTGGGAGACCGCGCCCATGGCGTCGGTGTGGGTGAGGCAGTTGCCCTCGCCGTCGTACGTCCAGGCCTGTGTGGAACCGTCCGCGTCGACGCGGCGGGATATTTTCCCCTCGACCGTCCATTCGAGGATGGTGACGGCCCCGATCGGGTCGGTGATCGTGATCGTACGGCCGAATGCGTCCCGGGTGACGCGGGTCGCGGCGCCGAGCGGATTTGTCAAGCCCCGGGTTTTATGGAGAGTGAGTTAGCTGGTTTTCTGGAGTGACGCCGGGGGTTGGGCCGCGTAGTGGGCGGCTTCGTGTTCGGCGGGGGTGACGTGGCCGAGCTC
>NZ_JBHZCI010000025.1:0-114917 GCF_042755185.1 Streptomyces sp. NPDC059166
GTCTTTTTTTTTTTTAATACACCCCCCCCCGGGGCGGGGCCCGGGGGCTGACGCCCGGGGGGGGGGCCGCCGGGCCCCCCCCCGCGGCCCCCGCCCCCCCCCACCGGGGTGGGGGGCCGTCAGCCGATGTGGAAGCTGTCGCCGTAGACCCGCCAGTCCAGCGGCGGGTCGAGGTCCAGGTTGCCCGCGCGGAGGAACACCCGCTGGGCCGTGTCCACCCGGCTGGTGTCCGAGTGGGCCTCTTCCTGCTTCATCGCCCATACCCGCGCGTCGAGGAAGGCGTCGAGGTAGGCCACCTCGTCGCCGCCCTGCGAGGGCGTGCTCGCCTGTGCCAGGGCACGCTGCCGGATCGACCCGAAGCCCGCGCTGTCGGTCCCGCCACCGTGCATCACCAGCGCGTCGTAGTACGCGAACTGGCCGAGCGTGCCCAGCCCGTCGGCCTTGCCCTGGGCTACCGCGGGGTCGAAGTACACCCGGTCACGCTCGTCGTTCTGCGCCTGCTGGAACGCGCTGTCCGACGCGGCCTCGCGCCATGCCCCGGCGAAGCCGGGGTCGAGCCCTTCGTGCGAGTCGGTTCCGTCCACCTCTCGCAGGGCGGGCAGGTACGCCGCGAGGACGTTGTCCGGGCGGCGCTGGGTGTACAGCTCCACGAGGTCGAGCATGTCGCCCGTGCCGGAGCAGAAGCCGATGATGCCGGCGGTGTAGCCGCGGCCGTCGCCGATGTCCTCGATGTAGCCGTACTGGGCCTTCCAGTCCAGCGAGGAGTTCTCCGCGCTGGAGACCAGTTGCATCGCGATGTCCTTCTTCGCGGGATCGTCGAGACCGGTCGAGGCTGCCTCCAGGTGTGCGGCCGGCGGCGTGGGGGCGCCGGCGTGGGCGGTGACGGGAACGGCCGTGAACGTCAGCCCGAGGGCGACGGCGGCGAGTCCGGCGGCGCGGGTGATCCCGCTGATCCGGGGGGTGCGACGTGAGGTGCGGGTGTGGGGGTGATGCACCGGTCCTCCAGAAGGAGTTCGTCGTGCCCGATGTTCTGTTAGGAAGCTTTCCTATCAGGCTCGCCCGGGGTGGTACAGGGTCCGGACGCGGGTCAGCCGAAACATCCCCGCGTGGTGGAAGGGCCTGCTTCGTGCGGGTCCGTGCGCCGATGCGCCCATCCGGTGCGCCTCCACATGGAACAGGAGGCGCCGGTTCCGGTGCAAGCTCCGGACGGGTCGCGGGCCGCCGGACGGATGCGGGACCCGGACGCGCGCGAACCGGCGTACGCGAACCGCCCGGTGGGTGCTCCGGGCGCCCGCCGGACGGGGCTTGCTCAGCCGCCGATGCGGTAGCTCTCGCCGTAGACCCGCCAGGCCAGAGGCGTCTCCAGCTGCAGCTTCCCCTCCCGCAGGAAGACGCGCTGGGCGGTCTCCACCCGGCTGGTGTCGCTGTGCGAGGGCTCCTCGCGGAGCGCCTCGACCCGGGCGTCCAGGAAGGCGTCGAGGTACTCCTCCTCGTCCCCGCCCTCGGCCGGCGGGTCGGCCTCGGAGAGCGCCTCGGCGCGGATGCTCCGGAAGCCGACCGTCCCGCCCGCGTCCGCGTAACCGTGCATCACGTAGGCGTCGTAGTAGATGAACTGCCCCAGCGCGCTGAGCCCGTCGGCCTCGGCGCGCTCGACCGCCGGGTCGAAGTAGGCGGAGTCGCGTTCCGCGTCCTGCGCCGAACGGAGCGCCGGGTCCGTCGCGGCCTTCCGCCAGGCCGTCGTGAAGGCGTCTCCGAGGCCCTCGTGCGAGTCGGTGCCCTTCACCGCGCGCAGCGCCGGGAGGAAGGGGGCGAGGGCGTTGTCCGGGCGCTTCTCCGTATAGCGTTCGACGACTCTCAGCAGGTCCCCCGTGCCGGAGCAGAAGCCGATGATGCCGGCGGTCCAGCCGCGGCCGTCGCCGATGTCCTCGATGTAGCCGTACTGGGCCTTCCAGTCCAGCGAGGAGTTCTCCGCGCTGGAGACCAGTTGCATCGCGATGTCCTTCTTCGCCGGGTCGTCGAGGTTCTTCTCGGCCGGGCCGGAGGCGGCCGGGGAGCAGCCGGCCAGCAGGAGGGCCGCGGCAGCGGCGAGGACGAGACGTGTGTGCTTCACGCGCCAAGCCTGCCAGGCCGGGGGGTGCGGCCGGACCGCGCGGACCGCCTGTAGCGTTCGTGACATGGAAGATCAGTCTGTTGTGGACGTCGGCGATGTGCGGCTGGCGTACCGGACCTGGGGCGAGTCGCTCGGCTCGCCCGTCGTGCTGCTGCACGGCCTCGGTGACTCGTCGGCGAACTGGGCGGCGGCGGGGAGCCTGCTCGGCGAGGAGTGGCGGGTGTACGCCGTCGACCTGCGCGGCCACGGCGAGAGCGACTGGCCCGACGAGTACGGCTTCGAACAGATGCGGGACGACGTCCTGGAGTTCCTGGACGCCTGCGAGATCGACCGCGCAGGCGTCGTCGGCCACGGCATGGGCGGCGTCGTGGCCTGCCTGCTCGCCGAGGAGCACCCGGACCGGGTGGAGCGGCTGGTGCTGGTGGAGACCCCGCCGCCGTTCCGGCCCGAAGAGCCCACCGGGTTCGGCCACGAAGGGCCGGTCGACTACGACGAAGCGGCCGTACCCGCCGTCCTCGGCCAGATCGACGCGCCGGACCGGGGCCGCGAGGAAGGGCTCGGCCAGATCGTTGCGCCCACGCTGATCCTCGCCGGAGGGCCGGAGAGCACCATGGACCAGAGCCGGCTGGCGGACATGGCCTCGTTGATCCCGGACTGCCGGCTGGTGACCCTGGGAGGCGGCCACCGGCCGCACGAGGCGGATCCCGGTCAGGTCGCCGCCCGTGTGACGGAGTTCTTCACCAGCTGACGAGCTGTCCGTGTCAGCCCTCCGGCCGCCAGTCCGGGCGGCGGCCGCTGAGGCCGATCACCCGGTCGAGCGACGGCGCACCGGGCGGCACCGGGACCGGCGGACCGAAGATCGCGTCGGCGCCGGTGCGGTCGTCGTCCCCCGACAGCATCGCCTCGGACGAGCGCAGGTCCTCCTCCGTCGCCCGGAACTCCTGACCCGTCGACCTGGCCAGGTCCCAGCCGTGCACGACCAGCTCGTTCCGGGCGACCATGCCCGCGACCTGCCCGGGCAGATCGACGCCGCCGGCCCGGGTCATGCCCTCCAGGGCCGAGGGCGCACGCCAGGCCGCGACCAGTTCCTCCAGCAGCGGCGGAAGCGAGGTGCGCCAGTCGTCGGGCAGGACCGGCAGGGCCGAGTCCGGGGAGGTGTCCGTGGTCGCGCCGAGATCCTTGCGTCCCGCGTCCCGGAAGGCGGTCGTGAGCCCCAGGAGATGGTCGAGCAGCTCCCGCACCGAGTAGTCGGGGCAGGGCGTCGGGCCGGACAGCTGCCGGTCCTCGACCGAGCCGATGAGCTCATGGATCTGTCGTGCCGCCGGGCCCAGGTCCAGGCCGGTCGTGGTTCCCTTGTCTGTTTCCATACCGTTGAGACCGGTTCAGGCTCCGGAACTCATCGCGGACATTGCGGAACGTTCTTATCCACCCCCTTGTCGGCACTCCCACCCGCATGGCATATAGGTCTGGACCATTGCTGTCGGATGGAAGGCATCACCGTGCAACGCCCCCACGCACGCACCGCGTTGGCCTGCTCCACCACCCTCCTCGTCGCAGCGCTCGCCGGGTGCGGCGGCACCGCGCAGGCCGACACGGAGAAGCCGACGGCACCCGCCGGCGTGACGGTCCAGGCCGGCAGCGCCACCTCCGCCCACGTGATGTGGGAGCAGGCATCGGACGACAAGGGGATCACCGGTTACGACGTCTACCGGGGAGGGAAGAAGGCCGTCTCCGTGCCCGCCACCAAACTGATGATCGACGTCGACGGTCTCACCGCGTCCACCGACTACACCTTCACCGTCAGGGCCCGTGACGCCGCCGGAAACGTCTCGGCCCCGAGCGCCCGGGTCTCCCTCACCACCCCGGCCCCCACGCCGGACGACAGGAAACCGCCGACCACCCCCGTGAAGCTCCGTGGCACCGCGGACAGCGCCCGGACGGTCACCCTGACCTGGGGCGGATCCACCGACGACGTGGGCGTGACGGCGTACGACGTCTACCAGGAGGACTCCCGGATCCACAGCGTCTCCGGATCCGCGACCACCGCCCGGATCGGCGGGCTGCGGCCCGGCACCGTCTACACCTTCACCGTCCGAGCCCGCGACGCCGCCGAGCACTCCTCGCCGGACAGCGACGCGCTGGACCTCACCACCCCGTCCGCACCGGGAGCCCCCGAGAGCACCGCGCCCACCGGGCTGCGGACGACGACGGCTGTGAAGGGCGGCGAGTTCCTCGTCGACCTCTCGTGGGACCAGCCGGACACCGGCGGCACGATCCCCGCCTACCAGCTGTTCCTGAACGGCAAGCTGACCACCACGATCGTCTGGGGCGGAACGCCGCCCGCGGGCCGCGCGACGTACCAGCTCACCCTGAGCGACCCGCCGGGCACCCGCTACTCGCTCAAGATCCGCCCCAAGCTCCCCGACGGGAAGTGGGGCGACTTCTCGGCACAGCGCACGGTGGTCCTGGCCCGTTGAACCGTTACGGTCGCTCGTCCTCGGCGGGGCCCGCGGTGTTAAGGTCACTGGTCAGGCTGCTGTCGGGGGAGTGGGCAGCCGCGACGCGCTCCTCGCGGACGCGCTCTGGGAACTGGCCGACGACCTGCCGGACCGGGCACGGCGGCGACGCAACCGCGCGGGCGTGGATGGGGTCCTGGAAATGACCCGGCAATTCGTCGGCGCTTCCGCGGCTCCGCACCCTTCGGGGAACTTCCTGCGGGCCGAACCCGATGCGGCGCAGCCGGCTGCTGACCGGCAGCTGTGGCCACCGGTGGGCCGTGCTGGCCCAGCGGAGCATCCTGCTGGAGGTGGGGGGAGAGGGGCCGCCCGTGTCTGCCCAGTTCGGGCATCGACGATCTGGCTACCTCTGTGTCAGACCGTCTTGGGCGACCTCCGGCCGCACCTCGCCCTGGCCGAGCGCACTGCCCCGCCGTGCTCCAGTAAACCGGGTGGGACGTCGCTCCGGGCGAGCTCAGACGCCGTCACAGCCTCGGTCCCGCGATTGGTGAGCTCCTCGGCACCGGCCGTAGCTTTCCCTCCGAGCAGCCCCGTACACCTTCGGTGAGGGAGCGCGGCGCACAACAAGCGCTATCGCACGGCCGGATAAGCCGATCAACGCCCTGGCGAGGTTATCGCGGACCGGACGGGCGGCAGGTCATGCCCGAGGTAGGGTCGGACGGGATTGTGCGTTCGTTTCACAGAGCGATATGGATACCGCGGAGGTCGGACCGTGACGGCAGCAGAAACGCCTTCGACCCTGAAGTCCGGCCCTCCGCGCAAGGAATGTTGGTTCCAGCCGCGGCGCTCCGCGTTCTCCTGGGAACAGGACGGGCTTGACCACCTCCGCCAGCTCATGCCGAAGGCGGAACCCTACCGTGCCTGGGCCACGTTCTCCTTCACTGCCGCCTCGGGCCGCACCAACGAGTGCGACCTCTTCATCGCCGTGCCCGGCGGGCTGTATCTGCTGGAGTTGAAGGGGCACCCCGGCCGTGTGGTGAACCACGGCGACACCTGGCAGTTCCACTCCGACCGGGTCCGCACCCTCAAGAACCCGTTGCACCTCACCGACCTGAAGTGTAAGGAACTCAAGGGACAACTGGAGCGTGCCGCCCGCTCCATGGGCGTGGATCCGAAGCGGGTCCCCTTCATCAAGCCGGCAGTGTTCCTCCACGCGCCCGGCCTCGTCAGTGGTCTCGACGAATTCCAGCGGATCAACGTCTACGGCCGCAACGACGCCACCGGAGGACTCGGCAAGATCTGGGACGACCTGCTCGCCAAGCCCCCGGAGCGCGAGAGCTGGCGCATCACACCGCAGTCCGCCCAACTGCTGGAACAGCTGATGCAGAAGATCGGCATCAGCCACTCCACGGCACACCTCCGCTACGGCGAGGACTGGAAGCTCGAGCCGGGGGCCCTCGACGCGGGTCCCGGCTGGGAGGACCGTCTCGCCACCCGTGACGACGGGCTCGTCCAGGAGGGTGGGCGTGTACGGATATACCTGGTCGAGCAGATGGCCGGGGAAGCCGCCAAGAGAGCCGCGGACCGTGCCGCACGCCGCGAGTACCAGGTCCTGCAGGGCATCACCCACCGAGGTATCGCCCAGGCCGTGCAGATCCGCCAACATCAGGGTGGCCCGGCGATCCTCTTCCGCCACCGCCACACGGATCTGCGGCTCGACGCCTATCTGGACGCCTACGGCGGCACGCTGACACCGGAAGTCCGGCTCGACCTCGTACGCCAGCTTGCCGAGGCCCTCCGCTACGCACACAACCGCTCGCTCTACCACCGGGCGCTGGCCGCCCGCTCGGTGTACGTCTCGGCCAAGGAGGACGGCTCCGAACCCGTCGTGCGGATCACCGACTGGCAGACCGCAGCCCGGGACTTCGACACCACGCAGATGCGCTCGATCGGCGACACCCCGCTCGACGCCACTCTCATCGAGGACGCTGCCCAGGTCTACCTGGCGCCGGAGACCGAGCAGGAGTTCGCCGATCCGGTGGACCTGGACCTGTTCGGCCTCGGGGCGCTCGCTTATCTCCTGCTCACGGGTGAAGCCCCGGCCGACCGGCGCAGTGCGCTGATCGAGAGGCTGTACACCGACGGTGGCCTGCACCCCTACGCAGTGGCCGACGGGTTGTCCGACAGCCTCGACGACCTGGTGTACCGGACCACACGCGCGGAGGTCGTCGACCGGCTCCCATCCGCCGAACGCTTTCTGGACCTGCTGGACGAGGCCGAGCAGCAGACCGCCGTTCCCGACCGGTCGGTCCCCGCCGGATCGGACCCGCTGACGGCGGTCCCCGGACAACCGCTGGACGACGGCTGGACGGTCAGACGTGTCCTGGGGACCGGGGCCACGGCCCGGGCGCTGCTCGTCGAACGCGTACTGGAGGAGGCAGAAGGGCCTGACGGCCGTGTGACGGTCGAAGAGCGCGTCTTCAAGGTCGCGCTGGACCAGGACAAGGATGCCCGGCTGCACGCCGAGGCCCAGGCGCTCAAGGCGGTCGGCGGAGGGCGGATCATCCGGCTTCTGGAAGAGCCACGCGAAATGGCCGGCCACACCGTCCTGGAGCTCGAATACGCGGGGGAGTCCTCCCTCGGCGCACGGCTCCGGGGTGAAGGCCGCCTGACCTACGACCAGTTGGAGCGGTACGGCAACGACCTCTTCATCGCGCTGGACCAGCTCGCAGCCAAGGGCGCCCGCCACCGCGACATCAAGCCGGACAACCTCGGCCTGCACAAGCGCAACGACGGGTCCTGGGAACTGCTGCTGTTCGACTTCTCCCTCGCTGACGCCTCCGAGCGCGACATCACGGCGGGTACGCGCGGCTACCTCGACCCCTTCCTCGGCAGCACCCGCCGTTCGCTCTACGACGATCACGCCGAGCGGTACGCGGCGGCGGTGACCCTGCACGAGATGGCGTCGGGGGAGCGGCCCGTCTGGGGGGACGGTCAGACCGATCCCCGGATGAGCGAGGACGTCGATCTGTTCGTCGCCGCCGAGCTGTTCGAGCCCGGTCTGCGTGACGGTCTCACCGGGTTCTTCCAACGTGCCCTGCACCGGGATGTCGACCGGCGGTTCGACACCTTCAAGCAGATGGAGGACGCCTGGCGGCAGATCTTCCGCACTGCGGACTCGGCGAAGCCGGCGACCACTCCGGCAACCGTCGGGGCGCTCGCCACCACCACGGAGGAGGCCCGGGAGACCGCCGCCGCAGCAGCCGAACCGGACACCGCCCTGGAGGCCGCGGGGCTGTCCCCACGCGCCGTCTCGGTGGCCAACGGTCTGGGCGCGGTGACGGTCGGTGAGCTGCTCGAGGTACCCCCGCACACCATCGCACGCGCTCGTGGCGCCGGAACGCTGGTCCGTAGGGAGCTCAACCGACGCCACAAGCAGTGGACGGCGATGCTGCGTCGCCCGGCCGTAGAACCCCCGTCGCCAGCAGCTCTGAAGTCGCCGCTCGCCGGTCCACAGGAACACGCGCAGCTGGTCGCCTCGGAGACCGTCGACTCGCTCGCCGCACGTCTCGCACCCGGACCGGCTCGCAAGGGCAATCTGCGCCCCGACATCATTCGTCTCACGCTCGGCCTGCCCAGCCCGGTCGCCGAGGGCGGCGGCCTCTCCCCGCTCGGGGCATGGCCACCGCAGACTGCCATTGCCAAGCATCTGGGCAGCAGCCAGGCCACAGTCTCCCGCCACCATGTGGCCGCGATCGAGGAGTGGGCGACCACCGACTGGATCCCGCAGATCCGGGATGAACTGGTGCGGGTCCTGGCTCAGTCGGGACGCGTGATGACGGTCGGGGAAGCGGCTGCCGAACTCCGTGTGAGGCACGGTGCCGGGGACGACACCCCCGAGCGCACCCTGGCCATGGCAACGGCCGTCGTCCGCGCAGCCGCCGATGCCGAGGCGCTCCAGCGCGGCACCGAACATGATCCGCGCCTCGAAGTGCTCCGCCGCGGGACCCGTGTCCTGCTGGCACTCGACTCGCTGCCAGGTACGGACGACCCCACCCCGCAGGAGCTTGCCGACTACGCGGCAGCCCTCGGCGCGGAGGCCGACAGGCTGGCGGACGAGGACCCGCTGCCGGGCCGAGCCACCGTCGTGCGCACCCTGCGCGAGGTGGCGGCGCCCAGCGGCATGACTCCGCTGGCCGACACCCGGCTGGTCAGCCTCGCCGCAGTGGTCGCCCGGCATGCCTCCGCGTCACCACGGCTGGAGATCTACCCCAAGGCTCTCGGGCTGGCCCGTGCTCTGCGTATCTCGCAGGCCGCCGCCGGAGTGCGCCGGGAGACAGGCATCTCGATCAGCGAACTCGTGGCCCGCGTGAAGGCGCGCTTCCCGACGGTGCCGGTGCCCGATGCGCCCACGCACATCGAGATCGAGGACGCGCTCAAGGAAGCCGGCTTCCCGCTGGAGTACGACACCGTTCGCAGGCGCTTCTTTCCTCCCGTGGCCGAGGGAGCGCGCTGGTCGAGCTCCACCTTCACCCGTACCAGCGTGCTGGTCGCCGAGGCCCGGACAGCTGCGGCGGCCGGACGCGATCCACAGGCCGTGCTGCGAAGCAGGCTCACCACGTCCGCCGAGCGCGGCGGCTTCCTCGCGCTCACCCTCAAGGGCGCGGACCTGCCGGGTGCGGCAGCCGCGGTGTCAGCCGACTTCGGAGTCGTGCCGGTGGACTTCAACAGGGAGTTTCTGCACATCTTCCGAGCGCTGGCCGACGAGTTGAACACCGACTGGTCAAAGGTGCTGCGCGCGGATTCAGCTTTCACCGGCAGCGGAGAGCTGAAACCGGGTCTGCGTTCGTACGTCCAGCGGGTCTCCGGGCGGATGTCCGAGCGCCTCCTCGAAATGGCGGAGGAGGCGGGCCACAAAACGGTCCTGTTCGTCCACAATGCGGGGCTTCTCGCCCGCTACTTCGACGGCGGCGGCCACGACCTGCTGGTGACCGTGCAACAGGCGGCGCGCCGCCCCGCACAGAGCCCGCACGGTCTGTGGTGGCTGTGTCCGATGGAGGACCCGAAGCAGACGCCGTCGCTCGACGGCCGCACGGTGGAAGTGGTCGACCGGGCGACCGAGTGGGCGGTGCTGGACACCTTGTTCCTGAAGGGGCTCAAGGCTGCGGCAACCGTAGGAGCCTGAGCCTCTTACCCACCTGGCTGTATTCGGCACTTCACTCAACGCAGTGCCGGCCGTAGAATCCTCCGCTTAGGGGGATCAGCGGGACCAAACCGGCCAAGGCGACTGTGAGAACACGACCTGCCGTGTATCTGTCCCGGGTTCAGCACGTACCTGGGGGTGTGTGCTCCGTCGGCCCCGGAGAAGCTGGACGAGGAGCAGAGAACAGAGTGACAATTCCGGGCACTTTCGGCGGCGGTACGGACCTGGAACGGCTCAAGCAGGTTCTCGCCGGCTGGCGGACCTCTCTTGTGGATTTGAGCGGCCGCAATCGCCTGCTCAACTTCCGCCACACCAAGTCTGCGACCTTGGAGATCACGCAGCCTCCGGCGGAGATGCTGGTACGTGGCCTGGAGCGTGGGTGGGACTTCGCTCCGCTTCCGGACGAGGATCTTGAGGACGAGGAAGCGGGCTCCGCCGAGGACGGAACCGCTTCACGCCGCCTTGCTGAGATCCGCGGCTCCGCGGACGGCATCGTGACGCAGAAGACCACAGGACCGGCTCTTCAGCGTGCCCTGACCGGTCTGCGTAGCCGATCGACCCAGATATTCAACGACTACGGTCTGTGGACGCTGCAACTCGGCGTCGGTGTCCTGCACTGGCGCGAGGACGGAGCCGAGACGGGCAGCGACGCCCCGCTGGTCCTGGTGCCCGCCCGGGTCACCCGGATGTCCAACGGGCGGATGCGCCTGGAGCTCAACGAGGATGAGGAGCCACGGCTCAACCCCGCGCTCAGGGTGAAGCTGGAACAGTTCCACATCGACTGGGCACCCGTCACCGAGCAGGATCCGACCGATCTCGCCGCCGTACTCGCCGCCGTCACCGAGTCGGTGGCGGGCAAGTCCGGCTGGAAGGTGTCGCCCCGCGTCGTGCTCGCGCTGTTCGCCTCCCACAAGGAGTCGATGTATCAGGACCTGCTGGAGAACGAGAGCTGCGTTCTGGCCAGCGACCTGGTCAAGGCTGTGGCTCTCGGGCCGAATGCCGGTCTGGCCTCCGACCGCTTCGACTTCGAGGAGATCGAGCTCGACCGCATCGATCAGCTCAGCCCGCCCGAGGACAGCCCGCTGGTCCTCGATGCCGATGCCTCCCAGCGTCAGGCGGTGGCCGCTGCCGTAGCAGGGCAGTCCTTCGTGCTCGACGGCCCTCCGGGCACCGGGAAGAGCCAGACGATCACTAACATGATCGCCGGGCTCATTCATGCGGGCCGCAGTGTGCTCTTCGTCAGTGAGAAGGCCGCTGCTCTCGACGTGGTGCTCGACCGCCTCCGGTCGGTCGGCCTGGACTCGTACGCGCTCGCCCTGCACAGCCACAACACCAGCCGCCGAGCGGTGGCACAGGAGCTGGGCCGGGCGCTCGAAGAGGAACCGCAGGCACCCCAGCTCTCGCAGCAGGCCGTGGCCTTGGCCCGCGAGACCCGCCAGGCGCTCAGCGGCTACGCCGACGCGATGAACGAGGTCTGCGAGCCGCTCGGCAAGACCCTGCACGACGTGATCGGCCGAGTGGGCCGGCTTTCTGACGCACCCGTGGCCTACCTGACTCCGGCGGCCGACGGCGGGAAGGACGACAAGCCGTTCGTCGCCGCCACCCTCAGCAGCCAGGACCTGCACCTGGTGATCGAGGCCACCCAGGCCATCGCTGACGCCTGGCAGGCGGTCGCAGACCCGTCCTTCCCATGGCGGGACCTGCGCGCGGGCACCCCGCATCCGCGACCCGCACTCGACCAGGCCATGGCAGCCCTCGAAGGGCTTGTCACTGCCGTGGCCCGCTACCCCGAACTCGGCCCTGACGGATCTCCCGCAGGCGACGAGAGCGGCGTCGTCCGGCTCACCGGTCTGCTGTCGCTCATCGAGTCCCGGCACGGCGTTCCAGAACACTGGCTGACCACACCCGACTTCGCCGAGACGGTGGACAACCCTGTCGACGCCTTCCTCACTGAGCTGAGGAAGGCGAACCGTGCTGCGGCCTCCGCGAGGTCCGCGGCCGGTGCACGCTGGGAGGAGCTCTCGGCGCGCCTTACGGCGGAGAAGAGCGCAGCGGAAAGCACGCTGGCCGGTCTCGTGCCTCCCGGAATCGACCTGTCCCCGCTCACGGAAGAACGAGCGGGCGAACTGGCCCGGGAGTTCGAGTCGACCGCTGACGGGCTCGACCGTACGCATGGCCATCTCTCGGACCTGGCTCGACGGTTCGGGCTCGACGTTCCCCGCGACGCCGAAGCGGCTACCCAGGTGTGTGACATCGTCGCGCTGGCCGGAAGCGGGCATCGGCCACCGGGGTCCTGGTTCGAACCCGGTGGCGCGGCGAGGGCCGACCAGGCTGCCGTGCGTGTCATTGCCGACCGGCTGCGTGCCTTCTCCGCTCACCGCGACGGGGTCCTCTCCGCGCGGGCGGAGGCCACCGCGCTTGCCGGGCCCGGATGGGCCGACCTTCCCATCGGGCTCAGCGCCGATCCGTCCCCGGCGGAACAGGCTCTCGCGGATCTGGACCCCGCCGGACTGGACATCACCTCGTGCACGCAGCGGTACGCCGCAGAGAATCTCGACCGGTTCTCAGCCCTCGCCGTGACCCTCGAATCCGCGGAGCGGCACGCCGAGTCCGCGTCCGTGCTGCTCGGCCTCGACCGGCCGCGGAGCACGGCGGGGGCCGAAGAACTGGTCGCCCTGATCGACCTGACCACCGCCCCGCACCGCGCCCCTGTCGCATGGCACGATCCCGCAGTGCTGCCCCGTGTGCAGGATGCCGTCGCTGACATCACGGAAGCCGCAGACCGCCTGGCCGACGCCGAGCGGGCCGCCCGGGACACCTTCCGCCACGAGGCTCTCAGCACACCCGGGCTCCCCGACCTGATCCGTCGGCTGACAGAGGGCTCCCGTGGCATCGGCGGTCTGCTGTCCAGCGGCATCCGCGCAGACCGCAAGGCCGTCGCCGGTATCACCGTCACCGGCTCGTGGCGCAGCGATCTGTACGACAAGTTGCCGTCCGCCCTCGCCTGGCACACCGCGCACGACCGGCTCAAGCAGCTCACCAGCGACCACCGAGAGCTGCTGGGCGTCTACGCCGCGTCCGAGCTTCCCGACGTCCCCGCGCTGCGGGCGGCGGTGGCACACGCAGAATTCGTCCACCGCCTCGCACAGGACGCTGTCCTGACCCCACACCGTCGCACCACACTCGCCGCTCAGACCGCGGACGGTGTCACTCCTTCGCCGGAGCTGCTCGGCCTGGGGGCCGCACTACGCGATGAGCTGGGCGCCTGGACAGCCCAGTTGAACGATCCGAGTCTCCGGCCCGCCGCGGATGAGCTCATCAAGCAGCCTCTCGGTTCCGTAGCCCGACGCCTGCGCGCTCATCTCGACCCGCTGCGTGAGGCCATCGCACTCCTCGACACCCTGACCGCAGTCGGCCGACGGGCGGAAGGGGCCTCCGAACGCACGGTGTCCGTCGCCCGTGGAGCGGTTGCCGCGGCCCACAGGGCCCGCCGCGAGACCGAGTCGTTCGCTGCCGAGGAGACGACCCACCGCCGGCTCCTCGGCCCTTGGTACCGGGGTCTGGATACGGACCCGTCCCGCTTCCGCGACGACGACCACGGCGACTCCACCGCCCACGAGGCGACGGGTCAGCTGCTCCGCCTCGCATGGGAAGCCACGGAGTCGGCCGGAGCAGTCGGCCCGACCCAGTTCGCGCGCACGTCCGAGCAGGACGTCGAACTGCTCGGACGGTACGCCCCAGACGGCCACCCCGACTCGGACCTGCTGCGTCGCGCGATCGAGACGACACGCGCCGTCGAGAAGCTCGCACCCGCCGCGCTCGCGGACCCAGCGCGTAGGGCTCGCCTCGCCGACGGCATGACTGACGGCACGCCCGCACCTCATGAGGCCCTGCGACAGGCCGAACAGATCCGCTCCGAGCTGGAGATCTGGCAGAGCCACGTCCGTCTGCCGCATCTGTCAGCCGCAGGCAACCAGCTCCTGCATCTGCCGCTGGACGAAGCTGCCAGGTGGTTCCGCGTCCACGTCGAACCCTTCGAGGACGCTGCCGATCTCGTCCACTCCGTCGCCCGCGTTGCCGACACGACAGAGAATCTGACGCTGAGCCGCGCACGCGAAGCCGTGACGGCCGTCGTGCAGGCACGGGCTGCCGCGGCACGTTTCACGGAGCATGCCTCCGCCCACCGTGATCTGCTCGGAGAGCTCTACCGGAGCACCGCTACTGACCGCAGCGACGTACTCGACGCCCTCGACTGGGCCCAGAAGGTACGAAGGTCGTCCGACGGAGCCCGCTCTGCGCCCCTGACCGTGGCTGCCGCCCACACCATGCTGACGGCGCCCGCCGACCCGTCCGTGGCGCAACGACACGAGGACTGGCGGCGGCAGCGCGACGCCCTCGCCGAACATTTCCAGCCGCCCCGCGACCGCGGTCTGCGGCGCGAACTCCAGCAGTCCCTGTCTGCGGCCCGTACCTACCTGTCGCGCCTGGACGACGACCCGTACGGCCCCGAGGCATGGACCTCCTGCGCCCAGGCACTCACCCGCCTCAAGGGATACGGCTTGGACGGACTGCCCGGCCAGCTCGCGCAGCGCGATGTCTCCGCAGCGGAATTCCCGGCGGCGATGGAGCGTGCGGTCCTCACCGCGTGGATCGAGCGCCGGTTCGAACTCGACGCCCGGCTCAAGCCGATGCGCGCAGTCGAGCGGGACCAGTTGGTGGAGCGGTTCCGCACGGCGGACCGGGACCTGGTGCAGGCGGCCCACGCCGATGTCATCGCCGCCTGCAACGACCGCCGTCCACGGCGTACGTCGGTGGGCCAGGCCGCCGTACTGCGCAGGCAGGCCCAGTTGAAGACCCGGCACATGCCGGTCCGGCGCCTGTTGGGTGAGACCCGCGAAGTCGTCCGCCTCATCAAGCCGTGCTTCATGATGAGCCCGCTGACCGTCAGCCAGTTCCTTCCCTCCGACTTCCGCTTCGACGTCGTCATCTTCGACGAGGCGTCCCAGGTGCTTCCCCAGGACGCCGTCAACTCCATCTACCGCGGTGATGCCCTGATCGTGGCCGGGGACCAGAAGCAGCTGCCGCCCACCTCGTTCTTCAGCGCGGGCGGCGGCGATGGGGACGACGAGTGGGACGAGGACGGAGCAGCCGATTTCGAGTCGGTACTCGACGCCTGCAAAGCGACCGGTGTGCTGAAGGGCCTGCCCCTGCGGTGGCACTACCGCAGCCGCCACGAGAACCTCATCGCCTTCAGCAACCACGAGTTCTACTACGAAAACCCCATGGTGACCTTCCCCGGGGCGTTGGAGCAGAGCCCGGACGTCGGCGTCGAGTTCGTCAAGGCGGACGGTGTCTACGACAAGGGAGGCCGCAGGAACAATCCGCTGGAGGCGGCCCGGGTCGCCCAGCGGGTGATGCACCACTTCGCCACCCGCCCCGGACTCACCCTGGGCGTGGTCGCCCTGTCGAAGGCACAGGCCGAAGCCGTCGAGGAAGCTGTACAGAAGGCCAGGACCGCCCGTCCCGACCTCGACCACTTCTTCACCGACGACCGTCTCGACGGCTTCTTCGTCAAGAACCTGGAGACCGTCCAGGGCGACGAGCGCGACGTGATCATCCTGTCGGTCGGCTACGGACCCGACCAGCAGGGCAAGCTGGGCTTGTCGTTCGGCCCCATCAACAGGGAGGGCGGCTGGCGCAGGCTCAACGTCGCCGTCACCCGCGCCCGGCGCCGGATGGAGGTCGTCGCCTCCTTCTACGGCGGCGACCTGCGCGACAGCCCCAACAAGAGCGTGCAGCACCTCAAGCGGTACCTGCAGTACGCCCAGCACGGCCCCCAGATCCTCCAGACACAGACCGCCGCCCCGGACGCAGCCCCCGAGAGTCCGTTCGAGGAGGAGGTCCTCGACGTACTGCGGGGCTGGGACTACGAGGTTCAGCCCCAGGTGGGCGTCGCCGGCTTCCGCATCGACATGGCCGTACGCCACCCTGCCGCACCCGGCAGCTACGCCCTCGGCATCGAATGCGACGGCGCGATGTACCACTCGTCCCGGGCGGCCCGCGACCGTGACCGGCTGCGCGAATCCGTTCTGAGCGATCTGGGCTGGAAGCTGCACCGGATCTGGGGCACGGACTGGTACCGCAGCCGCCGGGATGCCATGGCACGCCTGCGCGCGGCTGTGGAGACGGCCTGCGCACAGGACCCGCACGGGAGCAGGCCGGAGCCGGAATCCGTACCTGTGATCGTCGAGGAAGCCCCGGGGGCCCAGGCCGACACCGTGCCTGAGGCCGCCGCCGCAGCGCCCTCGGCCGCCACGGCACGGACGGTGACGTTCGTCCCGGTGGACGACGGCCCGGCACCGTGGAGCCGGCCGTACCAGGAGGCGGAGGACGCCGAGCTGGACAAGCTGCGGAAGGCCTCGGCCCGCCGACGGAACCGTGTCGGCATCGAGCTCCAGGACCCGGACGCGGGCGGCGTGGTGGGGGACGTGGTCAGGTGCGTGATCGAGGTCGAGGGCCCGGTCACCGAGGAGTTGATCTTCACCCGTGTCCGCTCGGCATGGGGCCTCGCACGCTCGGGGCAGGTTATCCAGGACCGCGTCCGCCGGGTGCTGCGGAAGCTCGTCACCAAGGGTGAGATCCTGCTTGTCGGCGACGCGTACGACCGGCCCGGTCATGAGGTGGAGGTCGCCCGCATTCCGACGTCGCGGTTCACCCGCAAGGTCACACAGGTGCCGTCGGTCGAGCGGCAGCTCGCGCTGCGCAGTGTGGTGGAGGAGAGCCCGGGTGTGCAGCGTGCGGAGCTGCTGAGGGTAGTAGCGCGCTTCTTCGGGTGGGCACGGCTCGGCTCGGATATCCGGGACGCGCTCACGGAGGACATCGACGACCTGGTCGCCCGGGGAGCGCTGGAGGAGACGGACGGAGGTCTGCTGCCCGTTGACGGCGACTGACGTACGGAGGGGAGGGCTGGGCCGCCGTTCGGGTCAGCCCTCCGCCAGGTCCAGGTCGATCAGCAGGTAGCTGTGATGCTCGCGGCCCAGCGGGGACCTGGCGGTGGTGATCATGACCTCCGCCAGGACTGTGCGGTTGGCGTAGGCGCTCAGGAGCGCGGTCACCTCACGGTCGGCGCGTACGGTGACGACCCCGCGACGAGCAACCTCGATCTCCACGGTTCCGCGCACCTTGCTGCCGCCCACGACGGTGCCGGTGAGAATGTCGCTGCGGTGGGCGAAATCCGCGGTGCGCAGCGTTTCCCGGCAGCGTTGCGCGCCACTGCTGCTCAGGCTCGACGACCGCAGGCCGGCATGCGGGGACTGCCAGGTGAGCCTGACGCCGGCGTCCGCGTCCGCCACCACTCCGGTCAGCTGCGCCAGGTGCCCCGCCGCCCGACGCCCGAGCGGAAGGGCAGCAGCGAGGACGGCGTCCTCCGCAGCGTCCCCCGACTCTGCTCGGTCGGTCAGGTCCAGGAGGGTCGACATGGCGCGGTCCAGGAGTGACTCCCCAGCGGCGATGTCCGGCAGCTCTTGCTGGGCCTCCGGTGGTGCCTCCTCCAGGACCATGCCGTAGGAGGAGGGGAACACGGCCGACGAGTAGAGCTTTGTGGCGCGCTGGATCTCTCTGGGTACGGGGCCGGAGTCATGGGTCGGGCGCTGATCGTCGAGTGCGTGGGCGACCGAGGTGACAGCTGTCTGCAGGGCTGTGAGCCACCCGCCGAGGACGGACGCCTCGATCCGGTGGTCACGTACGGGCGGCCCATCGAGCGCCAGACTGAGCGAACGGCGCGGCGGGCCCTGGCGCTCCCGGTCCACGTCGGACTGCTGCCCGTGCCCAAGGGCGTTTCTCAAACGCCGGCTCTGGGCGGCGGAGAACTCGGACAAGGAGCGAACGGGGGAGTGACCGGGTGCTTTTGCCCGATTGGCCTCCAGCCAAGCGAGCAGGGACTGCCGGTCGGAGGGGTCGGGCAGGTCCTGCGGGGCGTTCACAGCAGTACCTCCACGTATCCGCGCCGTTTGTCGGTCCGAGTGTCACCCATTGTCGGTCTGCACCGCTGCCAGATCTCGTCGAAGAGCCCCAGCTGGTAGAAGACGTCCCGGTCTCCCGGGGCCATGGCTCCCGTCACACCGAGGTCCTGGAAGCGGACCGTCTCCGGCAGACGCAGGATGCGCGCGTCCACCCGCATGTGCTGGGCGACACACCAGTCGCGCGTTCCCAGGTTGTCCAGATACTCCGCGAGGTCGCTGTCTGCGGCGTGTGCATCGTAGACGTCGTGCGCGACCAGGTACGTGACATCCACATCACTGGGGTCGATCTTCCCGCTGACGAAGCTCCCGGCCAGCCATATCCGGCTCACCGACCCGAGCACGGCCTCCACCGCCGCTCGGTGCAGGGTCCACTCCTTGAAGATCTCCCAGCGGGTGGTGGAGGCGGCGAACCGGCGGTGCCACACCAGCTCCTTCTCCACTTCCTCCCAGGACAGCGGGAAGCGCCCTGGCGGCAACGTGTCCGTGGCCGGGAGGAAGGGCGGCAGGGACGGCATGGGGCTCCTTCGCGGTGATCGTGCGAGCACGATAGGTCAGGTTGTGGACACCGCGTGGGCCGTTTGGATTCTTCCGCCGATGGAGTGAGAGGTGGTGTGCTGTCCGGTTCCGGATG
The DNA here is from genome assembly GCF_042755185.1 of Streptomyces sp. NPDC059166. Lineage (NCBI taxonomy): Bacteria > Bacillati > Actinomycetota > Actinomycetes > Kitasatosporales > Streptomycetaceae > Streptomyces > Streptomyces sp. NPDC059166. Next base: position 18,422 of record NZ_JBHZCI010000025.1, read on the forward strand.
AAGCGTCCGGGGAGGGGCGGCGGGGCTGGCAGGATGGATGCATATGAGCTGCGGACCCGGGCGGGGTCCGGGTCACGGAACGAGGGGGCGCCCCGGTGGACAAGGCCGCACTGCTGAAGGATCTGCGCAAGCAGGTCACCGCGCTGGAGGACGACCTCCGGGCTCGCACGGACTCGGTGGACGAGTACCGCACGGAGCTTGAGCGCGAGTACACGGCAGCCCGCGAGGCGAGCCGCACGGCGGCGACGTACGGGGCCTGGAGGGACGAGCGCGTGACGCAGGCGGCGGCGGCCTGGGTGCTGGCCACGGTGTTCGTGCGGTTCTGCGAGGACAACGGCCTGGTCGACGACCCGTTCATCGCGGGCCCGGGGGAGCGGCTCGCGGACGCGGAGGACCGGCAGGCGGCGTTCTTCCGGGAGAGGCCGGAGCTGAACGACCGGGACTGGCTGGTGGCGGGCTTCGACCACCTGTCGGACGCGCACAAGGCGGTCGCGGGGCTCTTCGACCGGGGCCACAACGCGCTGTGGGAGCTGAGCCCGTCGTACGAGGCAGCGACACGGCTGCTGGGCTTCTGGCGGGAGCGGGGCGCGGACGGCGAGATCATCCACGACTTCACGGACGGGGAGCTGGACACCCGGTTCCTGGGCGACCTCTACCAGGACCTGAGCGAGCACGCGCGGAAGACGTACGCGCTGTTGCAGACGCCCGAGTTCGTGGAGGAGTTCATCCTCGACCTGACGCTGGAACCGGCGGTCGAGGAGTTCGGCCTGGAACCGGCGTGGAAGCACAAGCCGGCGGGCTGGCAGGGCGACGAGGCGGTCGTACGGGGCCTGCGGTGCATCGACCCGGCGTGCGGGTCTGGCCACTTCCTGCTCGGTATGTTCGAGCGGCTGCTGAAGAAGTGGCGGGAGGCGGAGCCGGGCACGGAGGACTGGGAGCTGGTGCGACGGTCCCTGGAGTCGGTGCACGGCTGCGACAAGAACCCGTTCGCGGTGGCGATCGCCCGCTTCCGGATGCTGGTGGCGGTGCTGAAGGCGTGCGGGGAGCGGCGCCTGGCGGCGGCCCCGGAGTTCCCGATCAACGTGGCGGCGGGGGACTCGCTGCTGCATGGGCGGGGGGCGGAGACGGTCACGGAGACGCTGTTCTCGGGTGCGGGGGAGGACGAGGACCGGACGTTTGCCTTCCGGACTGAGGATGTGTGGGAGTTCGCGGATCGGGTGGATCTGCTGGGGCGTGGGAGTTACCACGTCGTGGTGGGGAATCCGCCTTACATCACAGTGAAGGACAAGCAGGAGAACGAGAACTACCGGAAGGCGTATTTTGCTTGTGCGCGCAAATATGCGTTGTCTGTGCCATTTGCCCAAAGGATTTTCGAGCTAGCAGTGAGGGGGGCGGGGAAGGATCGGCAGGCTGGGTTTGCGGGGCAGATTACTGCTAACTCCTTTATGAAGCGGGAGTTCGGCAAGACGTTGATCGAGTCATTTCTCCACGGTGGTGTGGAGTACAAGGATCCACGAACCAAAAGAAAGGCTGTGTTCTCCGGTGTGGATCTAAGTCACGTGATTGACACATCAGGCGCCTATATTCCCGGGCACGGAACACCGACCGTCATCCTGGTGGGGCGCAATCGAGTTGCCGTGCAGTCTGATCCGGTTCGTGTTGTTTTGGGAGTGAGGGGGGAGCCGACTCAGCCGGCTAACCCGGCCCGCGGCAGCGTCTGGTCGGCAATTGTTGAGCAAGTGAAGAATCCGATGAGTGGGTCGGAGTGGGTCACCGCCGAGTATGCAGAGAGGGGGAAGTATGCTCTTCATCCTTGGACCCTGAGTGGTGGAGGAGCGGGAAGTCTATTTCAGTGCGTGAACGATGGCGCAGCAGTACGCTTGGGGGGCACCCTTAAGAGGGTTGGCTTCTATGGTGTTATGGGTGCCGATGACGCCATGACTGCCACAGCGCGCGCTTTCCAGCGGGATCACGCTGAAGCTGCTTACCATCTGCCTCTGACGATCGGTGAAGAGGTGCGTGATTGGGGCACGCAAGCAACCGACGATGCTTTCCACCCGTACGATCAGGAGCGAGAACTCGTTTCACTCGAGGCTATGCCAGCACACGCTCGGCGGTTGTGGCCGTTGCGAACAGAGCTCGGAAATAGGGCAACGTTCACCAAGGGGACTTACTATAGTGACGGGCGCCCTTGGTATGAATGGCACCAACTGCCCAAGGATGAGGCTGCTCATTCTTGGGCAATCCCTTTTTCGTTTGTTGCAACCCATAATCACTTCGTGCTTGATCGAGGTGGGAAGGTATTTGGTAGGTCCGCGCCGGTGATCAAATTGCCGGAGGAGGCTACGGAGGATCAGCACCTGGAGTTGCTGGGGGTGCTGAACTCGTCGACGGCCTGCTTCTGGCTTAAGCAGGTGAGCCATAACAAAGGGCGCCCCGGCGCTGAGGCAACGGGAGCTGATGAGCCCTGGGAGCATCGATACGAGTTCACCGGCACAAAGCTTCAAGAATTCCCCCTTCCCGTCACTCTCCCCCTCGAACTGGGTCGTGGACTGGATTCGCTTGCTCAGGAACTGGCTAGACATGAGCCTTCCGCCCTCGTTGAGCGTGGTGTTCTCACGCGAGCTTGTCTGACCGAGGCTTGCTCCGAGTACGTACGCATCAAGGCCCAAATGGTTGCACTCCAAGAGGAGCTGGACTGGACCGTCTACGGGGCGTATGGCGTTCTGAGCCCGGACGAGGTGGTGCGTACAACCCTCCCTAGTGGAGCTAGCAGCCCCAAAGTCGAGGCGAGCGAGAGAGCATTCGCCATCGTGCTCGCACGGGCGGTTGCTGCTGGCGAAATCAACACGTCGTGGTTCGCACACCATAACCATCAGTTTCCTGAAGTTGTCGACATCCCCGCGCACTGGCCCGACTCGTACAAGGCTATTGTTGAGGCGCGCATCGAGATCATCACCTCTCGCAAGGGCGTGGCCCTCGTCGAGCGGCCCGAGTACAAGCGGCGTTGGGCATCCGAAACTTGGGAAAAGAAGGAAAAGGCAGCCCTCCAAGCTTGGCTGCTCAACCGGTGTGAGGATGCCAACCTCTGGTTTGGCCTGCGTGATGGAATGCGTCAGCCTCGTACGCTCACCGTCTCCCAGCTTGCCGACGAACTTCGTTCCGATGCTGAGGCGAACGCTGTCGCCGAGCTTTACGCCGCTGATCACCTCGGCAAGCGTGATGCGCCCCTCGCGACGGTTCTTGCGGACATCGTCGTCACGGAACACGTTCCGTACCTTGCGCCGATGCGCTATAGGGACTCTGGCCTGCGCAAGCGCGCCCAGTGGGAGCAGGTGTGGGACCTTCAACGCGAGGAGGACAGGACGGGGAATCGGGTCGATATTCCTGTACCGCCGAAGTACACCTCAACTCCACCAGACTTCCTCAAAGCGTCTTACTGGATGCAGCGTGGCAAGCTCGACGTGCCCAAGGAGCGGTTCATCTCCTACCCCGACGCGTCGCCGGACTCTGACCCGACGCTGCTGCTCGGCTGGGCCGGCTGGGATCACAAGGATCAAGTGCAGGCCCTGGTCAACGTGATCAATGACCGTACCGAGCAAGCCGGTTGGGAGACCCCGCGCCTGACCCCGCTGATTGCGGGCATTCAGGAGCTGATGCCGTGGGTTCACCAGTGGCACGGCGAGTACGACGAAGAGTGGGACGGCACTCCCGCCGAGGAGTACCAGGCATACCTGGACGAGCAGCGCTCCAAGCACGGGCTCTCGGCGGAGGACCTCAGGGCCTGGCGGCCGGAGAAGAAGACCCGTGGGAGGGCGAAGAAGGCCGACTGAGCCCCGGCGCGCCACGCGCGCAAGGGGGCGCCCCGCCACCGGAACGCTCGGTGGTGGGGCGGGGCGCTGTCCGTGGGGCGGGTCAGTCCTGCGCGGCGAACTCGACGAAGGCCGCCCAGCCACCGCAGGCGACAGACAAGATAGGCCCCGCCTTGTCCTTCGAGTCACGGACGTGGACGGTGTGTGCACGGGCCGCGACCTCGACGCACTCGCCACCCGCTCCGCTGCTGTAGCTGCTCTTGAACCACGCGGACTCAGGCGTCCTTACAAGCGCTTCGGCGTTCATGTCTCTCCCAGGGATTTCTCGATGAGGGCCAGCGATTCGCGCGGAGTGAGTGCCTGGGCCCGGAGGACTCCGTACTGCTCCTCGAACTCCCGGACCGACCTTCGCTCCGTGTAGAGACGGCTGTCCTTGTGCGCCTCAACGTACGCGATCCTCCGCTCTTCCTTGGTTTCGATCAAGGTGAAGGCTCCGGCCATGCCCGCGTGCTCCTCGCGCCGGGTCGGCATCACCTGGAATTCGACGTTGCGGTGTTGGCCGACCAGGAGAATCTGTTCCAACTGTCCGCGCAGCACTTCGTCCCCGCCCAGGGGACGGCTCAGCATGCACTCTTCGATCACGAAGCTAATGATGGGCCTGGGACGACGGGAGAAGATCTCCTGCCTTGCCAGACGTGCTGCTACACGTTGCTCCACGATCTCTTCCTCCAGCACCGGTCGCCACATCTCGAACACGGCCCGCGCGTACTCCGCCGTCTGTAGCAGCCCAGGCACACCATGGCTGGCGTACACATGCACCTCGACCGCCTCCGCCTCCAACCGCGCCGCATCCCGGAAGAACGCCGGATACTGCGCCCGTGCCACCTCCTCCTTGCTTGCCTTCAGTACCCCGCCCGCGTCCAGCAGTTCGTCCGCCTGGTCGATGAACTTCGGTTGCGGGATTCGGCGGCCCTGCTCGAACGACGCGATGGACGACGCCGCGTATCCGGTCATCGAGCCGAACTCCGCCCGCTCCAGTCCCGCCCGTACCCGGAAGAGCTTCAGGTGCTGGCCGAACACATGCAAGATGCCTGACCCGACCTCGTACTCATGCTCCGGCTGCTGTCGCTGATCGTCCACGTCCCACGCCTCCCGTTACCGTGCCGCGTCGCCCTGCCTGCCCCGAACGTCCCGCCTACGCATCGGCCAACGCAGCCCACCTGGGTCGGTCATGCCCCGCACCGCGTACAGCCCGCGCGTGGACGCGTACAACACGGTCCCGTCGGCGCGTCTCTCCTGGTCAACGGTATGCACGCACCGAGATCGTTTACTGCCTGAACCGAGCAGTTCCCCCAGAAGTGCGCAGCGAGGAACGTGAGGTGCGCAGCGCCCAGCTTGTCCCTCGACAAGGACGGGCTCCAGGCCATCAGAGGCAGGGTGGCTTCACGTTCCCCGCAGGGTGGGGATGCCTGTGCTACCCCAGATCCCGGCTGCGTGTTCGTGCTCGTCCCGGATCGCCCAGGTTGGCTTGGCGATGCCGGCCGCTCCGAGCAGCCGCAGCCTGTCGATGCTCAGGTTCCGCAGAGCAGCCATCGGCAGCCTGCGGCGCGCTGCCGGTCCGGGCGGTGGAGGCGTTCTCGGCGAACACCATCGGCCTACGCGGGCAGGGCAGGAAACACGACCACCGAGCCGTCCTTGTCACGCGCGATCTCAATCGCCACGTCCGTCGCACGGCTGTCGACCATGGCGCTGTCGCCCAGCTTGTGAATCCGGTGCGTCGCGCGCATCAGGCGATCAACTTCGCTGGTCGTGAAGACGGGCCGCAAACCGTTCGGGCGGGCCAGCTCCAGCGCTGAAAGGCGTACCAGGACCTCCGCGACGTCCGACTCCATTTCGTCAAGGCCATGTTGGTCACGCCGGAGCACACGAACGAAGTTCTCGAACAGGTTGTCAGGGTTCTTCTGGGCATGCTCGACGGCCTGTAGAACGTCGACTCTCCGCTTCAGTGCAATGGCCAGGGCCGCGAGTTCGAGGTGAGCGCGGAACGTACCGCCGTGGTCGTCCACGCCCGGGAACGACTCGGTCAGCTTGCCGATCTCGACGGGCTTGCCGTCAGGGAGCGCGTCGAGTGCTCCCTGCCACCGGTGAAGGCGGCTGCGCGCCTTGGACAGCGCCGTATCGATGGCGTGCACTGCCGAGTCCAGTCCGAGCGAGGCACCGATCTCGCCCTCGTCAAGGAGAATGGCAGTGGCTCTGTCAATGGCGCTGCGGCAGCCGTCAAGGTCACTGCGCTCGTCATCGAGCTTCTCTTCGTGCAGTTGCTCCAGCAGTTCTGTGATGTGCTCGATGGCCTGCTGGCGTTTTTGGTCGGCATGCGCACTCACCCCTACCGCAACGGCCATGAGGACGAGCGGCGCGGCCACGGTGAGCGCCACGCTGCCGGTGGCCGCGACGCCGGCCGCTGCACCGGCTCCACCGACTGCCCCTGCTGCTGCCACTTTTCCGACGGGCACGAACGTCGCATTGGCTGCGATGCCCGTCGAGTTCATGAGAGCACCGTGGATGCCACCGGCCGCAGCCTTCGACACCATCGGGCGAACGATGCCCTGACCGAACTGGGCGGCAACCTTCGCCGGAACCACCATGCGATACAAGCCTTCGCCGGTAGCGGTCGCCGCCGCCACGGGGGAACTCCGAGCTGATTGCGAGATGAGCTGCGACAGGTGCTGCGCCAAAGGGCTCACAGACTCGAGCGGGATACCTCGGCTGCGGTCGAGCCGGTCGGGCAGCGGATGTGCCTCAAGTGTGGCGATCGGTGAATCGGCCAGACCGGCCAGCACACCGCGCAGTTCAGCCAGGCGCTCAGCCGTCATCGGCCCGTCTCCGGCCACTGCGGGCACTTGGACGTCATCGGTCGCCAGCGTCCACACCGGAACGATCGCCTTGCGGTAGTTGATCATCGTCTCCCCCTCGATTCCCCATGACAGCCTACGGCTGACGTGGGACAGGAGCGGCACGAACTCGTGCCTGTCACCTGCGGGTGCCGTATCCCGATGAACTGACGGTCTGACGCCTTCCGAGAGCTTGTAACCGTTCTGATCCAGAGCCCGTTCCCCCGACAACGAATGGGATCGAGGAGGCGAAGCAATGCTTGGTCGAGCCCTGTTCCTGACGAGCGTCCGCCTCCCGTCGCCGCCGACGGCACAGCGGGCACCGACCCGAGGTCGCATATGCGCCAATGCCCTCTGCGCACGGCGCACAGCGCGCGGTGCTGGCTAGGGTGATCGTTCCTGACGGACCGGAACGAGGGGGCGGGCCGTATGGCGGCGAGTGGTGAGCGGCGACGCAGGGCGGACATCGTGCGCTACTGGCGGGCGGTGGAGATGTTCAGCCCGCAGAAGGTGGAGAAGACCTCGCCGCCGAACGGCATGTATCCCGTGGAGGCCGGGCGTCCTCTGCCGTGGGAGGAGGGGCATCCCGTACGACGGCGGAACCCGGGCCGGAACATGGTCAGGCAACATACCGTCTACTGCGGCGTGTATCCAGTCGCGTCCGTCCGCGATGTCCTGCTCGATGTCTTCGGCGGTAGCGATGAGGACCACGACGGCCGGGTGGACGGTGACAGTGCCGTGCTGGCCTTCGAGGTCACGGACGAGGGGCTGCTGGTCCAGGACTCCATCACCTTCTCCGCGTGCGCCTGGGCGACAGGGCGCAGCCGTAAGCCCGGACCGGGGGCCCAGGGCTGGCTCGACGGCTTCGAGGCGGAAGCCGAGGCGTGCGAAACCGTCGTGCTGGGCATCGGTGACGGCAAGGTGACGATCGCGGACACCGCGCCAGGGCGGCGGCAGCGGACATTTGCGGGGTTGCTGTGCGAGATCACTGTCGGCGCGGCTGGCGGCGCCCTGAACGCCGCACTCGGGCCTGTGCTGGGTGACCTGGCGGTCGGCGCCGTCACCGGCGCGGTCGATGGCGTGGTCAACGGTGGCGCCAGGCGTGCTGCCAGGCGCGAGGACGCAGATACTTCGGACGACAGCCCGTTGGACGACGGCGTGGCCGATGCGGGGGACGACGAGGAGGCCCCGCCCCGGTTGGGTGAGAAGCCGCTGACCGTGAGGGACCTGTCGGCGGTCACCCGGTGGGTCGCGGAACAGTTCGGCGTCACCGACGACCTGAGACCGGAGACGATCCGGGTTCAGTGCAGGTCCGTGTCCCGGCGGAAGGCCGGCCGGGCGGGTGGGTCGGACTTCCTGAACAGCTTCCTCACGGCGGACCTCAGCCTGGTCGCAGGCAGCCTCACCAAGGACGATCCAGGGCCTGCGCTGCGGGACTATCTGACCGCCTCGGCCGCGCTGCGTGGACGTGCGCGTGTCGACCTCAAGCACGAACCCGGAGCGGTACTCGACGGTGTCCAGCCGGCGTACTTCCCGCTCGGGCGCTGGCCGGCGAAGACGGAACACCCGCTGGTGCTGAGCCAGCAGTTCGCGGTGAACCGGATCGTGGAGCAACTCGGCGGCACCGACGGCCTGTACGCGGTGAACGGCCCGCCCGGTACGGGTAAGACCACACAGTTGCGGGACCTCATCGCCTCCGTGCTGGTCATGCGAGCAGAGCACCTGGCCGAACTACGCCGCCCCGAGGACGCGTTCACCGGTCAGCCGCACCGCTGGAGCACCGGCACCTACCAGCGGTCCGTCGCCCCGCTCAAACCGGAACTGGCCGGATACGAGATGGTGATCGCGTCGGCCAACAACGGCGCCGTCGAGAACGTCTCCAAAGAGATCCCGGCACTCGCATCCGTCGCTGCGGAGTGGCAGGAAGCAGCGTCCTTCTTCCCGGAACAGGGACGACTCCTCCTCGACGGCGCACCGTCGTGGGGAACCCTCGCCGCGAAGCTCGGCAACAAGGGGAACCGTTCGGATTTCCGCAACGCGTACTGGTTCGGCCCTCCGCGCGCGGAGCGGGCCGAGCGTGGCGAGGGCATGCGGGACGTCCTGAAGGCGGCTGCTTCGCGCGGCTTCAGTCTGATGGAGTGGCGTGAGTACGTCATTCGTTTCCGGGACGCGCGGCAGACGGTGGAGGCGCTGCGGGACGAGCGGCAGCGAGCGTATGAAGCGCTCCTGCACTACAGCGGATCACAGGAGGCCGTGACCACCGCCCAGGCGGCGGTTCTCAGCGCCGAGCAGGACCTGGAGGCCCTCCGGCAACCGGCTGTGGACGCCCGTGCGGCCCGCAACAACGCGCAGAGGGACCTTGCAGGCCCTGCGGGCCGAAGGGCGGAGCACCGTCGGCACCGGCCCGGTCTCACCGCGGGCATCTTCACCCTCGGCTCGGCGCAGCGTGACTGGCAGACGGAGGACCAACTGCTGGCCGTGGCGGAGCAGACAGCTCGGGCCGTGTACGAGGAACACACCCAGGCGGCCGCCGCGTACGACCGGGCCGAAGCGGCACGCAGAGGTGTCCTGGACGAAGCCAGGCGGGTGCTCCAGGTGGCTGAAGGGCACCACGCACGACTCGTGGCTACCTTGGGGGCGGCCCTTGAGCGCTGGAACACCTTCATCCCGGGGCAGGAAGAACGCGGCGAGCGGACGGAGGAGGACGCCAGGGAGCTTTCCTCGCCGTGGTCCGATCCGGAGTTCACCCGAGCCCGCACCCGGCTTTTCCTCGCTGCGATGGATCTGCACCGCGCCTTCCTCGAGGGCGCGGCCGACCGGATGCGCAAGAACCTCGACGCCGCGATGGACGTCCTGTGCGGCGACGCCCCCAAGACCCTGAAGCCGGAAGTGGTGCTGGCGGCCTGGCAAAGCCTCTTCCTCGCTGTGCCCGTCGTCTCCACCACCTTCGCCTCACTGGACCGGATGTTCACCGGACTGGGGCCCCGGTCGCTGGGCTGGATGCTGATCGACGAGGCCGGCCAGGCGACCGCGCAGATGCCGGTGGGCGCCCTGTGGCGAGCCCGCAGAGGCGTCATCGTCGGCGATCCGCTGCAGCTGGAACCCGTGGTGACACTGCCGCACACGGGGCAGCAGGCACTGCGCCGCACCTTCGGCGTGGCCGAGGAGTGGGAACCGTCCCGCACCTCCGCGCAGCGTGTCGCGGACCGGCTGAACAGCTACGGCACATGGCTTCCGGCACCCCAGGGTTCCGAGGACGACCGGGTATGGGTGGGGTCGCCCCTGCGCGTGCACCGGCGCTGCGACGATCCGATGTTCACGATCAGCAACGAGATCGCCTACGACGGACTCATGGTGCACGGGGTGCACCGGGACGACGACTACGCGGTGGCGCGGCGCGGCGTGTGGTGGCCGGTGAGCGGAGGGAGGGCCTCGCAGGGGAAGTGGTCTTCGGAGGAGGGGGATTGCGCGAACGTCATCGTGCACCGGCTGGTCGACCAGGGTCTCGACCCGGAGCGTGAGCTCTTCGTTATCAGCCCGTTCCGCGACGTCGTGGCCGGACTCCGCCGCAGCCTGTGTCAGGTGGTCCCGCGCGACAGGGTGGGAACCGTGCACACGACCCAGGGGAAGGAAGCCGACGTGGTGCTGCTGGTTCTCGGCGCGGGCGGCGACAAAGCAGGTCCGCGAGTCTGGGCGGCCTCCGCGCCGAACCTGCTGAACGTCGCGGTGAGCCGCGCTCGTCGGCGGCTGTTCGTCGTGGGTGACCACGACGCATGGCGTGGACACCAGCACTTCGACGTACTCGCACGCCAACTGCCTTGTATCTCGGAGGCCGAGCAGGAGGCCATGCGGGCTCTCGCCCCGACGGCGCTCGCCGAAGGGTGCCGCTGCCGGTAGGCGAGGGCACAGTCCGCGGGTGCCTGTCCCGCACCGCACCGCGCGGTGTACGGCACGCGCGCCGAGGCGTACAGCCCACTCTCGTCCGCGTGTCTGCCCTGTTCAACGGGCTGTCGTGGGCGAGATCGTCGTCGCCATGAGTCGAGCGACCACCTCCGAGGTACCGGGTGCGCAACCGGGAACACCCGTACGCGAATTCGCCATGCAGTTCACTTCCACGCCACGCGGTGCCAGGCTCGCCCGGCGCCTTGTCTCTCACCGGCTGGACGAGTGGGGCCACCCGTACGACTCCCCCTCCAACGAGACGTTCACCCTGATCGCCGCCGAGCTGGCCGCGAATGCCATCCGTCACGGCCATGTGTCCGGACGCGATTTCCACGTGCGGCTCGTCGAATGCGTATCCGAGGCAACGACGATTCTCCGTATCGAAGTTGCTGACACCCGCACCGAGCGGTGCCCCTCCTCCAAGACGCCCACGGCACCGGCTGCCGACGACGAGGCAGGGCGTGGCCTGCTTCTCGTCTCGCAGCTCGCCGACCGCTGGGGCGTGGCACCCCGTGTCGGAGCACCAGGCAAGAGCGTATGGGCGGAACTCGAACGTAATTGCCAATAGAGCGTGCAAAGTTCGGCGAAGAGAATATCCGATTACCAGCCACCGTCGTCGCTAACATCATGATTGTCACAGCGGGCCCATCTGGCCCACCCGAACCACATTCCAGGACGATCGTGAAAATCAAGCGTGTGCGCGTAGAGAATTTCTGCTGTCTACACAAGGTGGACATTGCCTTCGAGGACATCACCTGCTTCATCGGCCCGACCGGTGTCGGCAAGTCCACCGTGCTGCGCGCACTCGACTGGTTCTTCAACGGCGAACGTTCGGTCTCGCTGAGCACGGACGATGTCCACTCGGCGGCGGATGGCGAGCATATCTCCGTCGAGGTCGAGTTCGACGGACTCACCGCTCACGACCGCGATGCCCTCGGCCGGTACGCACCTGAGGGAGCCGAGGCCTTCAGCGTCTGGCGGACCTGGGACGCCGGGGATGACAAGATCACCGGGAAGGCGTTGGCTTACGGCCCCTTCGAGGAGGTTCGACGGCACGCCAAGGCGATGGACAAGCGCCGTGCGTACAACGATCTCCGCGAGAGCGACCCCGGGCTCGGACTGCCCCCTGCCGGGAAGGCCGAAGTCGTCGATGAGGCCATGAACATCTGGGAGCTGGCGAACCGGGACCGGCTCACCGAGACTGAGATCGAGGGGACACATTTCTTCGGGTTCGCGGGGCAGAGCAAGCTGGCCGAACTGATCGACTTCGTATTCATCTCGGCCGACCTCCGTGCCTACGAGGAGGCTGACGACTCCAAGGCGACGGCTCTCGCGCGCATCCTCAACTACTCGGTGGACCGTTCCCAGGCGAACGCGCAGCTCGGTGAGATCGAGGATGCCGCCCACCTCGCGCGCCAGAAGGTGCACGCAGATGTCTACGGGACCGTGCTCCAGGATTTGTCGGCTGCGTTGTCGAACGAGGTGGCGCAGTTCACGACTGGCCGGGAAATCGTCGTCACGCCCACCGTGCAGGCGCCGAGGGCCTCCAAGACCGTGTTCGAGGCGAGTGTCATGGACGGGGCTGCCAAGACATCCGTGTATCGCCAGGGGCACGGCTTCCAGCGCGCGCTGATCATCGCGACCTTGAAGTACCTGGCCGAGCAGCGACGTGCCGACGGGGGAACCCGCACGCTCTGCCTCGCCGTCGAGGAGCCTGAGCTGTTCCAGCACCCGCCGCAGGCAAAGGTGTTCGCGGACGTGCTGCGCGGGCTTGTCGCGTCGTCCGTGGAGGGGCGGACTCAGGTGATGTACGCGACGCACAGCCCTGTGTTCATCGATCCCGAGGGCTACCACCAGATTCGGCGGCTCAGCCGTGAGGTGGTGGAGGCGCATCCGATCACCAGAGTCTGGCAGGCATCCGAGGCCGAGCTGTGTGCGTCGCTCACCGGCCTGGTGGGTGAGGATGCCATCAAGCGGCGGACAGGACCCCGGCTGGCGGGCTCGCTGGCCGAAGGCTTCTTCGCCCACGCGGTGGTGCTGGCGGAGGGCGCTACGGACGGGGCTGTGCTCACCCGGCTGTGCGGAGAGGGCCGGAGTGAGTCTTGGCGCGGAGGGGGTCACGGTCATCGATGTGACGGGGAGGGACAACATCCTTCTCTGCCATGCGATTCTCAGTGCCCTCGGCGTGCCGTGCCACGTGATCTTCGACGGTGACGCCGGAATGCTGGAGCGGAAGACCGAGTCCGTGCAACACCTGGAACCGGCGAAGCGGCAGGAGAAGGTGCGGAAGTTCGAAAACCAGGCGCGGAAGATCGCTGACGACAATGCGAGCCTCCTCGGATATCTGAGTGCCGCGCGGACGCCCTGGCCCGCGACGGAGGCGTCCGCGACGTACACGGTGTTCGAGGATGTCCTGGAAACGTATCTGTCGGGGTATTGGCCTGCCTGGGGCAGTCGCCGACAGGAGCTGATCGACACGGGGGACGGGGTGCCCGACAAGAATGCGGCTACGTACCGAGAGGCCGCCCGAACGGCGACGACGGAGCCTCCCCACGTTCTCCAGGCGGCGTTGGAGAACGTACGAGCCATGACGAGGGGCTTCTGACGCTGCGAACCGATGAAGATCGGTGGAGGGCACGCACTTCGTGCCCTCCACCGCATCGTTCGGTGCCACCTCAGCCGCAGGCGCTCGCCCCGGCCTCCGTGACGACCACGTCCTCAAGCCGGACGGACAGTGCCTCGTCGCGCCGGGGGTCCCACAGCCACACGCGGTCCCCGGACGTGCCGAAGGTGAGCAGAGGGCGCGAAGTGGCAAGCGGGCCGTTGAAGACGGGGATGTCCTTGGATACGGGCTTGAGGCAGACGAGGCTGCCCTGGACGCCGTAGTACGCCGCCGGGGTCTCGCCGGACGCCGCGGCCGTGCGTGCTCGGTTCGCGGCTGTTTCCGCCCCGAGAAGTCCGGCGGTCAGGGAGATCCCGATGACGAAGAGGCTCATGAGCGGTACGCCGATCCGGACCATGCCTCGTGCGTGGACCCACTGGTGGTAGTGGCGCATCCACCCGGCCACGGCCAGCACCACGACCGCGAGTCCAAGCGCGATACCGATGGGCTTCAGCGAGGCCGCGTAGGACCAGTACACCGAGACTTGGATGGCTTCGGAAGGAACGCCGAACCCGGCCTTCAGATACATCGTGTGCAGCAGACCGCCGAACCAGGGCAGGCTGAGGGCGAGCGCGGGGACGAGTGCCGGCACGGCCCAGTTGGCGTTGCGGCTGAACCAGGAGTGGACCAGGGCGTAGCCCAAGCCGTAGAGGATCAGAGCGCAGAGAGCCACCCCGAGCACCGCGTACGCCGTCACGCGCGCCACTTGTGCCGGGGGACCGGGCATGGTGAGGGCCAGCAACAGACCTGCCAGGGTCATCGGGGCGACGGCCACAGTGCCCCAGACCATGGTGACGGTCTGAGACCGTTCCTCCCTGCGGTCGGTGATCTCATGGCCCACAGGCCACACCAGGGCGCACGCCAAGAGCAGCGGCACCAGCACGAACAGGCCATCCGCGGCCGCAGCAGTGAATCCGCAGGCGACCGCCATGCCCAGGCATGCCAGCACAGGGCCTGCCAGGCGCCATGCAGGCACCGGACTCGGCGGTGGCGCCTCGGGGTCCCGGCCTTCCATGCCCATTGGGATGCGTAGCTGCAGACCCTGTGGGTCGTACGGGCGCCCGGTCGGTGCTCCGCGCTCCAGACGCTGTTCGAGCGCGTCGATGGAGGGACGGCCGGCTTGCTTGAGGATGCGAACGGTGGAGATGACCCCGAGTGAGGTGCGCAGGGCTGCGACCCAGGCTCGAGGGCTTCGGGTACTTGAGGGTGCCGATGCCTCCGGGAGTCGGCGGTGAGCGTGGAACACGGAGCGATGGTCGTTGGCAAGGTCGTGCTCGATGAGGAACGCATCCACCACCCACATGCCTGCCTGATGACGGCGAGCAAGGTTCTCAATCTCGGAGACCGCGGCCTGCACCGCACCGAAGCGTGCGCCGTGCAAACGGACTTCGACGAGCAGTCCCACTCGGCCGGGGCCGAGCGGCGAGGCGTCCGCCGCGTCGTCGCGGGGAAGCCATGGCCTCACCGACCATCCGCGCCCCTCCAGAAGCTGGGCCGCGAGGCTCGTCTCGTCCGGACGGTCGACGACCGCGACCAGGACCTCGATCCGGCGGTTGAAGGGCTCGGTGGGCAAGGCCGCCGTGTCCGCACGGCCGTCAAAACCTTCGGGGTCGCTCGGATCGGCCGACCCTGTGCGCGGACCCGGTACCGTTCTTCCGGACGATCGTAGGATGGCCGTCCGCCATGTTCGTACCATGCCGCTCTCTCCGTTCTCCTGCTGCACAGGCACACCGTCAGCGGTCCCGTACCGGCCGTGCCCAGTTGGCCGAGATAGCTCTCTCGTATCACGGCCAGGCCTGGCACCATGCGCTTCATCGCCCTGGAGCACGAAGGGGCCGACGAGGGGAACCACAGAGCAGCATGGCCTTCAAGGACGAGCCGACGGAGAGCGGGACCGGTACCGATGCCGCGAGTGGGCTCGGGCGGGGGATCTTCGACTGTGACGGCGCACATCAGAGTCCTCGCAAGCACGACTACGAGCGGGTCTTCCAGCGCGGGATGGTCGTCCTCGACACCAACGTGCTGCTCAACCTCTACCGCTCCAACGCCCGTACCCGGCAGGACACCCTGGCCGTCCTCACCAAGCTCCGGGACCGGCTCTGGGTGCCGCACCAGGTGCTCACCGAGTTCTGGCGCAACCGTGAGTTGAAGTCCGTACGCCATCACCACAGCACCAAGGCCAAGGAAACCTCGGCGGCATTGGAGCGGGTTCGGCGGTCAGCGAGTGACGCCGTCGAGCGATGGGTCAAGGACGTACGACTCAAGCAGGACGAAGGCGTCACCCAGCGGATCAACGAGAGCCTGGCAGCACTCTCCGAAACCGTGGAGGAGCTGCAGGGAATCATCGACGGCCAGGCCGAGCGCGACGCGCTAGGGGGCACGGCCGAGACCCACAGCGACCCCGTACTGAGGGAACTGGAGCCACTCCTCTCGGGCCGCATCGGCGAGCCTCTGCCGACCGACGAGTACGACAAAGCCGTCCAGGCCGCGCAGAAACGGGCCGACGACGAGATCCCGCCCGGCTACGAGGACTTCAAGACCAAGCCGGCCGAGCGGGCAGCCGGTGACTACCTGCTGTGGTTGCAGTTGCTGCAGGAGGCTCAGCGACGCTCCTGCGATGTGCTGCTGGTGACGGGGGACGTCAAGAAGGACTGGTGGCAGCCGCGGGACGGTGACATCCCGGCACGCCCCAGGGCCGAGCTCGTGGTGGAACTCAGGGAGCAGGCGGGTGTCCGCCTCTACATGCTGACCCCGGCGGAGCTGCTCACCTGGGCCGAGCAGTTGCTGGAAGGTCTGCACGTCGACAAGGGTTCGGTGGACGACCTGGAGCAGTTGCGCGGAGCGGACCGGGACGACGACGAGCTGGAGGAGGGCTGGACCCGGCCGTCGCTGGACGCTTTCGTCGAGCAGCTCGTCGCGCGCTATCCGGCGCATGCCAAGGTGATCGTCGCCGCCGCTGCGAATGGAGGGTTCGTGGACCGGGAAACGGTGTACGACCTCGCGGGCTACTCGCCGGACCGGCAGCTCAAGGGATTCACCCGGCCGGTCAGCACAGTGGCACGTGAGCTGGAGGACCAGGGGGTGCTGAGCGGCGATGAGCCGTTCCTGCTGCACACCATCTACGGATCGCTGACGGAACCGTCCTGGGCCAGCGGATTCCGCATCCCGGACGAGACGATCCCGCTGCTCCGTGAGTCATTCGAGAGCGGGCCACTCTGGCCGACTTCTCTCAAGGGCTCGGACGAGTCCGCAGAGGAAGGCAAGGGACCGGAGCGCGACGACTCCTAGGCAGCCGCTGCCCTCCGGCCGGTTTGCGCCCATGTTCCTGTCCTCTGCCCCTGTCACACAAGTGGGGACCGCCGGGAGACAGGGGAGACCATGCACAGTGGTGCGGGGTGGAACGGCAAGGGGGTGAGTCCCTCGGCGTGGGCGCGGAAGCGCTTCGGCGCACAGGCGAGCGGTCTCGTCGCGGGCGTACCGAAGCGACTGACGCGGGCGCACCAGCGGGCACGGGCCGTGCATGCCGAGGCGAATCTGAAGAAGCGCGGACCGTACGGGCACGTCCTGGCCGAAGCCGTACGCGAGGAGCTGGCCGATGAAGCACTCGATCTCGGCGGGACGGTCCGTGAGCTGCGCGGCTATGCCTACGCGGTGATCAATGGCTACGCCCTGTTCCCGTTCCGGTACGCCGACCGTGCGGCTCCGCTCGACCGGGCGCGGTTGCGTGCCGATGTCTCGCTCCAGCGCAGGCGCATGCTGACCGCCCACGGGCCCGAGGCGCCGGAGGGCCTCTTCCCACTGGACGACATTCTCACCACGGACGCCTACGTCGATCTCCACGAGGTTTTCGAGGAACTCGGGCGCACCACGAAGCTGGTCTCCGTTTTCTTCACCTCCGCGTGGGAGGACGGTATCCACGCCATCCACTGGGGCGATGCGCACCTCGACGGGGACAGGACGTTCATCTGGTCGTACGTCGAGCGGCTGACCCCGGACAGGAAGTGACTCGAAGAGCCTTTGCTGATCTTCCCATCTCCTCGCTGGAGGGCCGTGTGAGCTGGCAGGATAGGGGTGAGATGCGCGTAGCGCGGAATATGTGAACCGCCGAGTGAGGGAACGAGAGTCACCGATGCCCACGAATGAGCTCTTCCTGCGGGATGTCATCGACATCAAGGAAGACGTCCATGCCGGCGATTTCAAGGTGGAGCTCACCGGTGGCTTCACCGAGACCGATGCCAGGATCGCCGAATATGTGGTCACCGATCAGCTCAAGGCGGCTTTCGGCAAGGCCCTCGGGATCGTGCGCGCCGCCGCTCGCAGCGGTAACTCGCACGCCGCCTACCTCCACGGCTCGTTCGGTTCGGGTAAGAGCCACTTCCTGACCGTGCTGCACGCGGTGCTCAACACCGTGCCGTCCGCCCGGGCCAAGCCGAAGCTCCAGGAAGTCATCGCCGAACACGACGACTGGCTGAAGGGCAAGCGGTTCCTGATGGTGCCGTATCACCTTGTCGGATCGACCGACCTGGACTCGGCCCTCCTGGGTGGGTACGTCGCCGAGGTGCGGAGGCTTCACCCCGACGCATCCGTCCCGCCCGTCTATCGAGCGGACTCCATGCTCGCCGACGCCGAGAGGTTCCGTAGGGCGATCGGTGACGCGGCCTTCGCGGAGCTGCTGCCTGTGACCGGTGGTGCATCCGAAGCGGTCGACGACGATCTGGACGTGATCGACGGGGCCACCACGCAGTGGACACCGGCCGAACTTCACCGGGCCTTCTCCGCGCACGCCGGCGATCCTCTGCGGGAGCGGCTGGTCTCCGCGCTGCTGACCGGGCCGATGTCCTCGTATGCAGAGGGCGCCCGAGGCGATGCGCAGGCATTCGTGCCGCTGGAGAACGGCCTGGCTGTGATCAGCCGGCACGCGGAGTCACTCGGCTATGACGGCATCGTTCTCTTCCTGGATGAGCTGATCCTCTGGCTACAGGCACACATGTCGAATCGCGAGAAGGTGAACTCCGAGGTCAGCAAGCTGGTCAAGCTGATCGAGTCGGGGGACAGCGCGCGGCCGGTGCCGATCATTTCGCTCATCTCCCGACAGCGCGATCTCTCCCAGCTCGTGGGCGCCGACGTGGCGGGCGCGGATGTGAAGAACCTGGAGCAGCAGGTCGAGTACCTCGCCGGGCGCTTCGACGTGATCAGCCTCGAGGACCGCAATCTGCCGGAGATCATCAAGGAGCGCATTCTCAAGCCCAAGGACCAGCTCGCCCGCGCTGCCCTCGATGATGCCTTCGCGACCATCGAGTCGAGCAACTCGCAGGTCAAGGATGTCCTGCTCGATGCCCATGGTGCGACGCATGCGGATTGGTCGGACTTTCGGTCGGTGTATCCCCTCTCTCCCGCGCTGCTGAACGTCCTCGTGGCG
Source organism: Streptomyces sp. NPDC059166 (assembly GCF_042755185.1). Lineage (NCBI taxonomy): Bacteria > Bacillati > Actinomycetota > Actinomycetes > Kitasatosporales > Streptomycetaceae > Streptomyces > Streptomyces sp. NPDC059166. The sequence goes on from NZ_JBHZCI010000025.1 coordinate 37,148, forward strand.
CTCTCCGGCGCTCTGCAGCGGGAACGCACCGGTCTCAAGCTGTTGCAGGAGATGCTTCGGAGGCGGCGCGCGGACATCAAGTTGGGCGAGCTGATCCCGCTCGGTGATCTGTGGGACGTGCTTTCGGACGGCACCGGGGAGGCCTTCACCGACCGGCTCAAGAACGAGGCCGAGGCCGCGCACACCTTCCATGCCAAGGTCCGGGCGCATCTGCTGGAGAAGTACGGCTCGGAGCAGAGCGAAAAGTTCATCGCGGACGACAGGTTCGTCAAGACCCTGCTCCTCGCGGCGCTCGCCCCCGACGTCCCGGCGCTCAAGAGGCTCACCGGTGGGCGGATCGCTGCGCTGAATCACGGGTCGATCCGCTCCCGTACCGTTGCTCCAGGTTCGCTCGTGGTGACCCGACTGCGCGAGCTGCAGGCCGAGTTCGGTGAGATCCGGGCAGATGGCGACCAGGACCCCGTCTTCACGCTCCACCTGTCCGACCTGGACATCGAGCCGCTGCTCGACATGGTCGCCGACGAGGACAGGACCGGAGCCCGGCGCATCTGGGTCAAGGACCAGCTATGGAAGGCGCTCGGACTCAAGGATTCCGGAGCCTTCGTGTGCGAGCACGAAATCGTATGGCAGGGGACGAAGCGCACCGCCGAGTTCGTCTTCGAAAACGTCCGGGACACCGCGCAGCTGTCCGCCGAACAGTTCCGCCCAGGCGTGGACGGGCGAGTCCGGTTCATCCTGGACTACCCATTCGACGACGGTCAGCACTACCCGAACGACGACGCGCAGCGCGTCGAGGCGCTTCGGGCCGAGGGGCTCATGGCGCCGACGCTGGTCTGGCTGCCCTCGTTCCTCTCCGAACAGAAGAGCGCCCAACTCGGACGGCTGATCAAGATCAACTATCTGTTGGAGCGTGACCGGCTCGACGACTATGCAGGGCACCTGCCCTCCGACGACCGTGTGCGCGTGCGTCACCAGCTCGCCGCTCAGCGCGACACCCTGACGTCACAGCTCACCGCGACTCTCGCTCAGCTGTACGGCATCGCGAAGGTGGACGAGAACAGCGTCTCCGCGGAGGTGAGCGACGGTAAGCACATCCTGTCGCTGCTGCCTGAGTACGCGAGGCCGCAACTGCAGGGCGGCAAGTCCTTCCAGGACAACCTGCAGCACCTCGCCGACGGTGTCTTCCGTGCCCTGTACCCCAAGCACCCCGACTTCAGCAGGACAGGAGACCGCAAGGCTGTCAGCCTCGCCGAGCTGAAGACCGCTCTCACCTGGATCACCCGCGCTATGGACGATGGTGGCCGCCGCATCGAGGTCGACAGCCACCATCTGAAGACCGTCAAAAGGATCGTCGAACCTCTGGAGCTCGGACAGGTCCACGACGGCCCACTCGTCCTGCGCAACGACTGGCGTGCACGCATCAACCAGGCCGCGCACCAGCACCGCCCGGGAGCCGAGGACCTGACGGCCGAGGAGATCCGTACCTGGATCGCCGAGGATCTCGGCTGGACCGGACTCGACAAGAACATCAGCAGCCTGATCATCGCGACCTACGCACTGCTCGACGACCGTGCCTGGACCTACCACGGCAGCCCCCAGCCCCAGCCGCCGGACCTGGAGCGCATCGGCGCCGGCTACGGGCTGCGAGCCCAGCAACTGCCGACCGAGGAGGAATACGCGACCGCCAGGCTACGGGCGGCAAAGCTCTTCGGCGTGGCTGTCCAGCCCAATTTGTTCGCGCGAAACGTGAACAAGCTCTTCACCGGCGTCAGTGCGAAGGTCGCGGAGTTCGAGCAGCCGGTGAACGCCCTGCGTACGTCGCTGAGCAGGCACGCAGAGGCACTCGGCATGGATCCGGACAGCAGCGAGCGGCTGTCCTCAGGAAAGGACGCGGCGGACCTCCTGGCCCGTCTCGGGCGTCACCGGGACGCGACCGCGCTCGTACGGGAGCTGGCAGGCGCCTCGCACGAGACGAGTGACCCCGTGCTGGCCACCGCGCTCACCTCGTCACCAGATCTCCTTCAGGCGCTTGACGACGCGGACTGGGCGCTGCTGGACGGAGTGCGGGGATTTGCGGGGCGTCAGGACAGTGTGGGGGAACGGGCCGACAGGTTGCTCGCGGAGATCGCGGACGCTGCGGCGACCAGTGAATTCGAGCGCTCGCTGATCCCTGTGCTGGGATCGATCCGGGTCAAGGCCGTTGCCCTCGTCCAGGACGCCGCCCGGCTGACGCTGGTGGAGACTCCCGTCACACCGCACCCGGTGGCGGTCAGCGAACAGACCGCCGCGGACGACGTGTCTCTCACCCAGCACGGCAAGCCGTCAGTCACTTCCAGTGGCCCTGCCACGTCCACCTCTGACCAGCCGGGACCGGGACGCTCCCGTACGGTCAGGCTTCAGCCCAGCCACGTCGAGAACTCACTGAACAAGCTCTGGGACGAGATCCTGGCCTACTCGGCCGCGCACCCCGGCATGGCGGTGGAGGTCACGTGGCAGGTGGTCTCTGGCGAGGCGGGCACCACCAGTTCCACCGAAGACGGGGCGCAGTCCTGATGGCGCTGCGGCCGCTCATCGACCGGCGCATCGTCGAAGCGCTCCTGGAGACCGAGCTACGCCGTGCCGCGGACTGCAGACTTCTGCTTGTCAACGCACGGTACGACAGCACGGCTCCGACGGAGTTCACCGCCCGCATTGACGGCACGCCGCAGCCGGTGAGGGTCACCGACCAGGACTCGGTACTCGGGATCGTCGCCGCCTGGCAGGAACTCCTGGATGGCGCGGAGACCGAACTGCTGCTCGTCGTCACCAGCGACGTTCCGGCCAATGTTCTCGGCTGGGACGTCCGCGCACACGCAGTAGGGCGCCGCATCCTCAGCGTTGACCGTGCCGAGATCGTCAAGCAATTGTTCGGTGCTGCCGACCTCGACCCTCGGATGATCAGGGAGACCTGGCTGCTCACAGCGCTGCTGGAGGCCGAACCGGTGGACGGCTGGCCGCGCAGCGGCTCGGTCCTCACCCGGGACGACGCAGTGCGGGCGCTGGTGGGCGAACGGCTCGGCCTCGGACGTGGCTCCGCGGGCCACCTCCTCGAACTGGACACGAACGCGCTGCTCGCCTGGTCACGGACGACAGCCGGTCCTGCCCGGTTCCGGGAGCTGCCGGGAGCGGAACGCGATGGCCTGACCGCTTGGCTCACCGACACCGTCGGGGCGGCCGCACCCACGCTGCTGTCCCTGGTCGCCGATGGCCGGGGGCAGGACGCGATGGCACTCGGCGTGCTGGGTTCCGTGCTCAGCGCACCAGAAGCCCCTGCCGGGACCAGCTTCGCCCTCGGAGGTCTTTTCGGATCCTCCCTGCGATCGGTGGAGGACCTGCCGAAGTTCACCGCCTCCGTGATCGGCACCCTGGCCCGGTGGATCGCCGAGGCCGAGGTCAGCACCCCCGCAGGTGCCGAGGCGCGCCAGCGTGTCTACGCCGTTCTCGACCGGGCCGACGCCCTCGCCTCCGAAGCGGGGCTCGGGCAGGCGTTGCGCATCGACCCACTTCTGCCCTCGGGTTTCAGGGCGCGGTTGCGGGATCTGGCTGCCGCCCTCCCGGATTCCTCCAAGGCGGCCGAAGCCGCTCTGGACCAGGTACTGGCACACCAGCTGGCTCGCCTTCACCCGGCGAGCTGCGAAGCGGCGCGCATGGCGGTGAGGGTGGTGCGGTGGCTGGACGGGCCCGCCCCGACCGCTGAATCCGTCGGCCAGGCCGTCCACGAGCAGTTCGCCCAGTGGGGGTGGGCCGACCGCGCACTGCGTGTCCTGGCGGCCGGCGACCCCATGGGTGATCCGGTGGTGGGGCAGGCCTACCACCTGCTCATCGGCAGTGCACGAGCACGGCGCAGCGCCCTTGACGAGCAGTTCGCCGCACGCCTCGCCGGCTGGACACGCACTGCGTCGTCCCAGGCGCCTGGCGGAGCGCTCCTGATCGAGGACGTACTCGAGATGCTGGCCGTGCCGATGGCTACCGGAACGAGCCCGCTGCTGCTCGTCCTGGACGGTATGAGCGCCGCGATAGCGGCTCAGCTGGGCGACGAGATCGACCGTCGGATCTGGACCGAAATCGCGCCCGCACCGCAGGCTGCCACTCCACCGCGACGCCATGCTGCCGTTTCCATGCTGCCGTCCGTCACCACCATCAGCCGCGCATCCCTGCTCTCGGGGATGCCGACCAACGGTAAGCAAGCCGCGGAAATCAGTGGGTTCGAGACCTTCTGGAAGCGGCATCGGCGCGTCGGAAGGCTCTTCCACAAAGGGCAGATCGGCGGCGCCGAGGGACATCGACTCGCGCCCGAACTGCTGGAGGCGCTCGCTGGGGACGACATCGTCGCCGTCGTGCTCAACACCATCGACGACGCCCTCGACCACGGGCAGGAAGGGGAGCGGACCAGCTGGCGGCTACGGGACATCAGCCACCTGCTCGATCTCCTCAACGCGGCACGTGGATATGGCCGTCCCGTCATGCTCGTATCCGATCACGGACACGTACTCGACCGTTCGCCGCACGGGCAGGGGCCCCTGAAAGCACCCGGGGCACAAAGCGCCCGCTGGCGTACCGGTGAGGCAGGAGAAGGTGAAGTCGAGCTCAGCGGCCCGCGGGTGAGGGAAGGCGGTGGTACCATCGTCGCACCGTGGCGTGAGGACATTCGATACACGCCGCGCAAAGCCGGTTACCACGGTGGCGCCTCGCTCGCCGAAGTGACCGTGCCCGTGATCATGCTTGTCCCGGCACAGGAACTACTTCCGCCCGGCTGGGTGGTGTTGCCGAACGAGCAGACCTTGCCTGCCTGGTGGCGGGCAGGCAGCGACGCCGCACCAGCACCCGTGGAGACAGGGGCGCCGGTGATCCGCAGGCCTCGGCGCCGAGCGGAGGCACAGGCCGGCGAGGCGCTGTTCGCCGCTGATGAGGTGACACCTGCGACGCTGACCCTCGGTGGCAAGGTCGTCGGTTCGCAGCGCTACAAGACGCAGCGGAAGTTCGTGCGCCGCCCACCGGACGGCAAGGCCGTTGTCGCCGTCATCGACGCGCTGGCCGAAGCCGGTGGAAAGCTCACCCCGGACGCCGTGGCCGCAGCGGCAGCCGAGGCCACCGGTCGGTCTCAGCGGAACGCGGAAGTCTTCGTCACCGTCGTGCAGCGGCTCCTGAACATCGAGGGATACGGCGTGATCAACCTGGTGGACGCGGGGCGGACTGTGGAACTGAACATTCCCCTCCTCCAGGAGCAGTTCGGAACGGAGCAGCCATGACCGGTGTAAGCGAGGTCAGTGCGGCACGTCGCCGCGAAGTGGTGGACGCCCTGCGCCGCGGAACCGTTCCGCAGTCCGGGCTCGATCTCTTCGCAGTCGGCCTCGGCCAATTCAGCGGGGCGCTGGACGACGACATCGCGACCGTCGCACAAGGCGGATCCGCCTTTCACGCCATCCGTGGTGAGTACGGCTCCGGCAAGACCTTCTTCGCCAGGTGGCTGGCCGAGCGGGCCAAGCGCGCCGGCCTCGCCGCCACCGAAGTGCAGATCTCCGAGACGGAGACACCGCTGCACCGGCTGGAAACCGTCTACCGGCGGCTCACCGAGCGGCTCACCACCGCCACCCATCAGCCCAGTGCCCTACGAGCCGTGATCGACTCCTGGTTCTACACGCTGGAAGAGGAAATCCTCGACGCGGGCGAAGTGGAGGACGACGACGAGGAAGCCCTCGGGACTGCCGTCGACGCGCTCATGGAGCAGCGCCTCGCCGAGGTCGCCCGCACGACTCCCGCGTTCGCCGCAGCCCTTCGCGGATACCGCGGAGCGCGGGCTGCCGGGGACGCTGCTACAGCCGAGGCGCTCATCGCGTGGCTGGGCGGTCAGAAGTCGGTTGCCTCCTCCGCGCGGCGTGCAGCCGGTGTGCGCGGCGATCTCGACCACTTCGGTGCGCTGGGCTTCCTCCAAGGGCTCCTGACCGTGCTGCGGGACTGCGGTCACCCCGGGCTGCTGGTGGTGCTCGACGAGATCGAGACCCTCCAGCGCGTGCGCGGAGATGTGCGGGAGAAGGGGCTCAACGCTCTGCGTCAACTGCTCGACGAGATCGACACAGGCCGTTTTCCCGGCCTCTTCCTGGTGATTACCGGGACGCCCGCCTTCTACGACGGCCAGCAGGGGGTGCAGCGGCTTCCCCCGCTTGCCCAACGGCTCGCCACCGACTTCACGACCGACCCGCGATTCGACTCGCCGCGCGCCGTGCAACTGCGGCTGGCCGGATTCGACCTGCCCCGGCTCGGGGAACTGGGGCGGAATGTGCGCGATCTGTACGCCGGAGCGGCCCGAAACCCGGAACGGATCGCGGCGCGGGTCGATGACGCGTACATCGGCGAACTGGCTGCCGCCGTGACGGGCAGTCTCGGCGGGAAGGTCGGCGTGGCACCGCGGCTATTCCTGCGCAAGATCGTCGCCGATGTACTGGACAGGGTCGACGAGCACGACGAGTTCGACCCTCGGCAGCACTACGCGCTCACCGTGTCCAGCGCCGAGCTGAACGAAGTGGAGCGCAACGCGGCGGCGTCGAGTGCCAGCGACATCGAACTGGAACTGCCATGAGCCCGATCGATGATCTGGATCCGGTCCTGGTGCACCACATCGTCAACTCCCTCGGGTGGCGCGGACTGCGCCCCCTGCAGGAGGAGTCGATCCGACCCGTCATGGCCGGGGAAGACGCCATTCTGCTGGCTCCCACAGCGGGTGGAAAGACCGAGGCCGCCAGTTTTCCCCTGCTGTCCAGGATGACGGCGGAACGCTGGTCGGGGACGTCGGTGCTGTACGTGTGCCCCCTCAAGGCCCTGCTCAACAACCTGCTGCCACGGCTCGAGACGTACACCGGCTGGCTCGGGCGTACTGCGGCACTCTGGCACGGGGACGTGACTGCCGGGCGGCGGAAGAGGATCCTGACCGACCGGCCGGACGTGCTGCTCACCACACCGGAATCTCTCGAAGCGATGCTGGTGAGCGCCAACGTCGACCACAGAGTGTTCTTCGCGGGTCTGCGGACCATTGTTGTGGACGAGGTTCATGCGTTCGCCGGTGACGACCGCGGGTGGCACTTGCTGGCCGTGCTGGAAAGGCTTCAGAAGACAGTCGGCCGGCCCGTGCAGCGCATCGGACTCTCCGCGACCGTGGGCAATCCCGCGGAGCTGCTCAACTGGCTTCAGGGGTCTGCTGTGGGCCGTCGATCGGCTCGTGTGGTCGCGCCGCATCTCGACGAGCCGCAGGGTACGCAATCGGTGCCGGGCGACATCGAGCTCGATTACGTCGGCTCGGTCGAGAACGCGGCGACAGTGATCGCGGCACTCCACCGTGGTGAGAAGCGCCTTGTGTTCTGCGAATCACGCCGCCTTGTCGAAGAACTGGGAGAAAAGCTCCGGCTCAAGGGCGTGACCACGTTCCTTTCGCACGCCTCTCTTTCGGTGGACGAGCGACGCCGTGCGGAGCAGGCATTCGCCGAAGCGCGTGACTGCGTCATCGTTTCCACGAGCACGCTGGAACTCGGTATCGACGTGGGCGACCTTGACCGGGTGATTCAGCTCGAGGCTCCCATGACGGTGGCGTCCTTCCTGCAGCGTCTCGGACGCACCGGCCGCAGGGCAGGTACCGAACGCAACTGTCTGTTTCTCGCACTCACCGAGAACGGACTTCTTGCCGTGGCAGCTCTGTTGCTCCAGTGGAAGCGGGGCTGGGTCGAGCCGGTCGTCGCGCCTCCGGAGCCACGCCACATCGTGGCTCAACAGCTCCTCGCTCTGTGTCTCCAGGAACACCAGGTGGGCGACAAGCTGTGGCAGGAGTGGTGGAACGGTCTCGGCCCCTTCGGGCAGCCGGCCGAGCCGATCGTGCGCCATCTCGTGGATGAAGGATACCTGGACCAGGACGGCGGCATGCTCTTCATCGGTCCTGAGGCGGAACGACGTTTCGGGCACCGGCATTTCATGAATCTCACTGCAGTCTTCACGGCCCCACCCCAGTTCACCGTGCTGCAGGGGCGCATCGAGATCGGCAGAACCGATCCCGACCTGCTCACCGAGGAGATCGAAGGGCCGCGCAAGCTGCTCCTCGCCGGTCGGAGCTGGCTCGTGACGTACATCGACTGGCACCGCAAACGCTGCTTCGTCGAGCCGACCGACGGTGGGGGGAAGGCCAAGTGGAGCGGACTCGGATTCGAGCGCGCCATTGCGTTCGAACTCATGCGCGCCACGCGAGAGGTTCTGCTTGGGGCCGATCCGGACGTGGCCCTCTCCAAGCGTGCCGTCACGGCGCTTGCTGAGGCGAGGGACCACTTCGTGGATGTTGTTCACCCTGGCGGCACACTGATCACGCGTACCTCCGGCGGGCAGGCGCGCTGGTGGACGTGGGCCGGTCACCGGGCCAACGCCACGCTCGCGGCGACGCTCGGCATGGTTGCCACGCCTGCCCAGCGGGTGAACGACTGCTGGATTCGGCTACGGGAGGACGTGGACCGGCAGCACTGGAAGCAGGCTGTGGCCGATATGCCGGACCAGCTCTGTCTGCCGGACGTCGATCAACGGGCCGTGAAGGGGCTGAAATTCGGTGAGACGCTTCCACCCCGCCTGGCGCAGGCGACTCTGGCGACGAGGTTCGCCGACCTGGAGGGTGCACGGGCTGTCCTGAAGGAGCCGGTCAGATTTGTCGGCCTGACATCCTCCTGACGCTGATCGCCTTGCGACACACGCCGCCCCCGGCGCCTGAGGTGCCGGGGGCTGATGTGCGCGGGAATGTCAGCCCAGTTGCTCGTACGCCGGCAGCGTCAGGAAGTCCGCGTAGTCCTGGTCGAGGGAGACCGTGAGCAGCAGGTCGTGGGCCTGCTGCCACTTGCCGGCCTCGAAGGTCTCGTCGCCGATCTCCTCGCGGATCGCGGCCAGTTCCTCCGCCGCGACCTTGCGGGCGAGGTCGGCCGTGGCGTGCTCGCCGTTCTCGAAGACGACGTCGGCGTTGATCCACTGCCAGATCTGCGAGCGCGAGATCTCGGCGGTGGCCGCGTCCTCCATGAGGTTGAAGATGGCGACCGCGCCCATGCCGCGCAGCCACGCCTCGATGTAGCGGATGCCGACCGCCACCGCGTTGCGCAGGCCGTCGTACGAGGGCTTCGCGTCCAGGGTGTCGATGGCGATCAGGTCGCCGGCGGCCACCGAGACGTCCTCGCGCAGGCGCTCCTTCTGGTTCGGCTTCGCGCCGAGGACCGCGTCGAAGGAGGCCATCGCGATCGGGACCAGGTCCGGGTGGGCGACCCAGGAGCCGTCGAAACCGTCGCCGGCCTCGCGGTCCTTGTCCGCCTTGACCTTCTCGAAGGCGACCTTGTTGACCTCGGCGTCGCGCCGCGAGGGGATGAAGGCCGCCATGCCGCCGATGGCGTGCGCGCCGCGCTTGTGGCAGGTGCGCACGAGGAGTTCGGTGTAGGCGCGCATGAACGGGGCGGTCATGGTGACCAGGTTGCGGTCCGGCAGGACGAACTTCGAGCCGCCGTCACGGAAGTTCTTCACGATGGAGAAGAGGTAGTCCCAGCGGCCCGCGTTCAGCCCGGAGGCGTGGTCGCGGAGCTCGTAGAGGATCTCCTCCATCTCGTACGCGGCGGTGATCGTCTCGATCAGCACGGTCGCGCGGACGGTGCCCTGCGGGACGCCGACGTAGTCCTGGGCGAAGACGAAGATGTCGTTCCAGAGGCGGGCCTCCAGGTGCGACTCCGTCTTCGGCAGGTAGAAGTACGGGCCCTTGCCGAGCTCGATGAGGCGCTTGGCGTTGTGGAAGAAGTAGAGGCCGAAGTCGACCAGCGCGCCGGGGACCGGCGTGCCGTCGAGCTGGAGGTGGCGCTCGTTCAGGTGCCAGCCACGCGGGCGCATGACGACCGTCGCGAGCTCCTCGGCGGGCTTCAGCGCGTAGGACTTGCCGGACCTGGAATCGGTGAAGTCGATGTTCCGGGTGTAGGCGTCGATCAGGTTGAGCTGGCCGGTGACCACGTTCTCCCAGGTGGGGGCGGACGCGTCCTCGAAGTCGGCGAGCCAGACCTTGGCGCCCGAGTTCAGGGCGTTGATGGTCATCTTGCGGTCGGTCGGGCCGGTGATCTCCACCCGGCGGTCGTCGAGCGCGGCCGGGGCCGGGGCGACCTTCCAGGTGTCGTCCACGCGGATCGCTTCCGTCTCGGGGAGGAAGTCCAGCGTGGAGGTGCGGGCGATCTCGGCCCGGCGCTCGCCGCGACGGGCGAGCAGCTCGTCGCGGCGGGGCGTGAACTGCCGGTGCAGCTCGGCCACGAACGCGAGGGCCGCATCGGTCAGGACCTCGTCCTGCCTCGGCAGGGGCTCGGCATCGACGATGGCCAGCGGGGACGGCGCTGGTGCGGACATGAGCTGTCACTCCTTCAGCGGGGGCGGCGCGGACGGCGTCCCACGGCTGCCGGGTCGCCTGAACGGCACGGGGTGCCATGGCTCCGAGATACGGCCGTGGGTGCCGTACGGGTGCGGAAGCGGCGCTGCGTCACTGCAGTGCGCTTCTGATCAGTGGATATTAGTTTCCTCATGGTGGAAGTTCAATGGTTTGTTGATGTCGAGATTCTCCGGGTCGACAGATCCTCCTCGCGGTGGCGCGGCGTGCCAGGCGCCGCAAGGTCCGTCGATCCCCGTGTACCCCGCTCACTCCAGGCGTGTCAGATCGGCCGCCGTGTCGATGTCGTAGGCCTCGGCCACATCGGAACACTCCACCAGCGTGATCGCATCGCGGTGCGTCCGCAGGTAGGCCCGCGCGCCCCGGTCGCCCACGGCATCCGCCGCGATGTCCGCCCACCGGTCCGCCCCGAAGAGCACCGGATGCCCGCGCTCCCCGCCGTAGGAGGCGGCCGCGAGGCTCGCGCGCGAACGCCAGGCCGCGCGGACCCGGGCCACCGCCTCGGCCCCGATGCCCGGCTGGTCGACCAGGAGCACGAGGGCGGCGTCCGCGCCTGAGCCGCCGAGGGAGGCCAGACCGGCCCTGAGCGAGGAGCCCATGCCCTCCTCCCACCCGGGGTTCACCGTCACCTCGCTGCCCGAGAGGTCGGCCGCCGCGCGCACGTCGTCGGCGGCGGCGCCCAGCACCACGTGCACCGGGCCGCACCCGCCCTCGCGCAGGGTGCGTACCGCGTGCTCGACGAGAGGACGGCCGCGGTGCTCCAGCAAGGCCTTCGGCCTGCCGCCCAGGCGGCGGCCGCCCCCGGCGGCGAGCAGTACTCCGGCGATCACGGGAATCCGCTGTGTGTGAGCCATGGGCCCTGGATACCATCGCCGCTGCCGCTGCCGCTGCCGCTGCCGCTGCCGCCGGGGCAAGGGCTGCCGGGGCCAAGGGCCGCCCCCTGAGGGCTTCCTCGCCGGTGCCGCTGTGGTGCCCGCGCCCGCCGATGCCGCTGGGCGCCGCCGTCCCGCGGCGACGGCCTCCGCGCCCTGCCGCCGGGCGCGCGCACGACGTGCGCCGGCGCGCCTCGCCGCAGGCTGCCGGAGGGGCGGTCCGCTCCGCGGGCGGCCCCCGGGGCCGTCCTCCCTCGGAGTCGGGCTCGTTCTTCGTCCGTACAGTGGCGCACGCCGCCGTCGATGGCGTTAACTGGGCCGCGCCCCGGGGCACTTGACCACCTGCCGGGGCTGATCGGCACACCGGCACAACGACGTGCGAGGGGGAAGTGCTTTGTTGCGAAGCGTGGGGCGGGAGCGGTTGACGGGCAGCGCTGAGGACCCGAGAGTGACGGAGCTGCGCCTGGCCGTCTCCCGGCTCCGTCGGGAGCTGGCCGGACATCCCGCCGAGTTCCCGGACCGGGGCATCGCCGAGGAGGAGCTGGCGGCGCTGGACGCCATGGCGGTCGGCGGGCGGCCGGAGAGCCCCCGCCTTCGCCGCTCGTTGCTCCTGGTGGCAGGGGCGATCGGCTCGGTCAGCGCGCTCGCGCCCGGTCTGCGCGAGGTCCGGATGGCGGTCGAACTGTTCGGCGACCCCCCTCCCCGCTGACCGGCCTGTCCGCCGGACCACCCGGTGCGCGCGATTCCCGCCGGGCCGAGGCCCGTGCGCGCCCTGAGGCCCCTGGCTGCCGTGGCCCGGCTCCGGCGCGCGGACGGCCGGGGCACGGCCGTCCGCGCGCCTCAGCCGGCGGGCCCCGTGCTGGCGAGCGCCTCGGAGAGCTCCTTGGCGATCTGCTGCAGGATCGGCACGATCCGCTCGGTCGCCGTCTCCGTCACCCGGCCCGCGGGCCCGGAGATCGAGATGGCGGCGGAGGTGGGGGAGTCCGGGACGGAGACCGCGAGGCAGCGCACGCCGATCTCCTGCTCGTTGTCGTCCACCGCGTAACCCGCCCTGCGCACCTGCTCCAGCGCGTCGAGGAAACCGTCCGGCGTGGTGATCGTCTTCTCCGTCGCCGCGGGCATGCCCGTGCGGGCCAGCAGCGCGCGCACCTCGTCGGCCGGGGTGTGCGCGAGCAGGGCCTTGCCGACGCCGGTCGAGTGCGGGAGGACCCGTCGGCCGACCTCGGTGAACATGCGCATCGAGTGCTTCGACGGCACCTGCGCGACGTAGACGATCTCGTCACCGTCCAGCAGCGCCATGTTCGCCGTCTCGCCGGTCTCCTCGACGAGTCGCTGGAGGTACGGGCGCGCCCAGGTCCCCAGCAGCCGGGACGCGGACTCTCCGAGACGGATCAGGCGGGGGCCCAGCGCGTAGCGCCGGTTCGGCTGCTGGCGTACGTAGCCGCACACGACGAGGGTGCGCATCAGCCGGTGGATCGTCGGGAGCGGAAGGCCGCTGCTCGCGGAGAGTTCGCTGAGCCCGACCTCACCCCCGGCGTCCGCCATGCGCTCCAGCAGGTCGAAGGCGCGTTCGAGGGACTGCACGCCGCCGCTGGGGCCGGCGGGCTTGGAGTCGGAAGTGCTGGCGTGGGACGGCGGCACGTCAACGGTCCTTTCGAGGCGGAGGCAAGGTAGCAGCCTACCGGGCTGCTCCCGATCGGCCCACTGCTCCAGGCGCGACGTCCTCGCCGGTCAGGGCCTGTTTTGTCCCGGTGTCGGCAGGCGGGGCCGAGTTCGGCCGGAAGCGCGGTGGAGTGGCTCCTGGCCTATTCTACGTTCCGCCTGGCGAAAATGAACTTTTACTTTGTGGAAATATCCAAGTGTCGCCCTTCGTGATCCACTGGGTGGCGGCCGAGTGGGGTGAGGTCTTGACGGCCCGCTTTCCCGAGTGAGAACTTCTTCAACAAATCGTTGAAAACTGCGTGAGGAGCACAGGTGTCCGGTATGGACGTGAAGCTGGTACTCCGCTCGACGCGCGTCGTCACCCCCGAGGGAACCCGCGCCGCAGCGGTCCTCGTCGCCGACGGGCAGATCGAGGCGGTCCTGCCGTACGACGCCGAGGTGCCGGAGGGCGCCCGCGTCGAGGACTTCGGGGACGATGTCCTGCTCCCGGGGCTCGTCGACACCCATGTCCATGTGAACGACCCCGGGCGCACCCACTGGGAAGGCTTCTGGACGGCCACCCGCGCCGCGGCCGCCGGCGGTATCACGACCCTGCTCGACATGCCGCTGAACTCGCTCCCCCCGACCACGACCGTGGAGAACCTCCGGATCAAGCAGGAGGTCGCCGCGCCCAAGGCGCACATCGACACGGGTTTCTGGGGCGGGGCGCTGCCCGACAACGTGAAGGACCTGCGGCCGCTGCACGACGCCGGTGTCTTCGGCTTCAAGTGCTTCCTGTCGCCCTCCGGCGTGGAGGAGTTCCCCGAGCTGAACCAGGAGCAGCTGGCCAACTCCCTCGCCGAGATCGCCGGGTTCGGCGGCCTGCTGATCGTGCACGCCGAGGACCCCCACCACCTCGAGGCCGCGCCGCAGAAGAGCGGCGAGAAGTACGCCGACTTCCTGGCGTCCCGCCCCCGCGACGCGGAGAACACCGCGATCGAGAACCTGATCGCCCAGGCCCGGCGGCTCGACGCCCGCGTGCACGTGCTGCACCTGTCGTCCAGCGACGCCCTCCCGCAGATCGCGGCGGCCAAGCGGGAAGGCGTCAAGGTCACGGTCGAGTCCTGCCCGCACTTCCTGACCCTGACCGCCGAGGAGGTCCCCGACGGCGCCACCGAGTTCAAGTGCTGCCCGCCGATCCGGGAGGCCGCCAACCAGGACGTCCTGTGGGCCGGGCTCGCGGACGGGACCATCGACTGCATCGTCTCCGACCACTCGCCCTGCACCACCGACCTCAAGACGCCGGACTTCGCCTCCGCATGGGGCGGGATCTCCTCCCTCCAGCTCGGCCTGCCCGCCATCTGGACGGAGGCCCGCCGTCGCGGCCACACCCTGGACGAGGTCGTCCGCTGGATGTCGGCCGCCCCCGCCGAACTCGCGGGCCTGCACCGCAAGGGCGCCATCGAGGCAGGACGGGACGCGGACTTCGCCGTCCTCGACCCGGAGGCGACCTTCACCGTCGACCCCGCGGAGCTCTTCCACCGCAACCAGGTCACCGCCTACGCGGGCAAGACCCTTTACGGCGTGGTCAGGTCGACCTGGCTGCGCGGCAACCGGATCGCGGCGGACGGCGAACTCGCCGAGCCCACCGGCCGCCTCCTCGAAAGGAACCAGTGACCATGACGGCGATCCCCCACTTCACCGGTGACGCGAAGCCGTACGGCGGTGGCGACCCCTACGCCGACTACCGCACGGCCGACTTCCCCTTCGCGCAGCTCGTGGACCTCGCCGACCGGCGGCTCGGCGCGGGCGTCGTCGCCGCCAACGACGAGTTCTTCGCGGAGCGCGAGAACCTGCTGAAGCCGGAGCCCGCGGAGTTCGACCCCGAACACTTCGGGCACAAGGGCAAGATCATGGACGGCTGGGAGACCCGCCGCCGGCGCGGCGCGAGCGCCGAGGAGCCGCACCCGACGGACGCGGACCACGACTGGGCGCTCGTGCGCCTGGGCGCTCCGGGTGTGGTGCGGGGGCTGGTCGTCGACACCGCGCACTTCCGGGGCAACTACCCGCAGTCCGTCTCCGTGGAAGCGGCCTCGCTGCCGGGGTCCCCGTCCCCGGAGGACCTGCTCGCCCCCGGAGTGGAGTGGACGACCCTCGTCCCCCGTACGGCCGTCGGCGGGCACGCGGCCAACGGCTTCGCCGTCGAATCCGGCCGGCGCTTCACCCACCTCCGGGTCAACCAGCACCCCGACGGCGGTATAGCGCGGCTGCGCGTGTACGGCGAGGTGGCTCCGGACCCGGCGTGGCTCGCCGCCCTCGGTACGTTCGACCTGGCCGCCCTGGAGAACGGCGGTGAGGTCGAGGACGCCTCGGACCGCTTCTACTCCCCGGCCACCAACACGATCGCACCGGGCCGTTCGCGCAAGATGGACGACGGCTGGGAGACCCGTCGCCGGCGCGACAAGGGCAACGACTGGATCCGGTACCGGCTGGCCGAGCAGTCCGAGATCCGGGCGCTGGAGATCGACACCGCCTACCTGAAGGGCAACGCGGCGGGGTGGGCCGAGATCTCTGTGACCGACGGGGAGGGCGCCGACCCCGTCGGGCTGCTGCCCCGCACGCGGCTGCAGCCCGACACCAACCACCGGTTCGTCCTGCCGGAGCCGGTGCGCGGGACACACGTCCGGATCGACATCTTCCCGGACGGCGGGATCTCCCGGCTGCGGCTCTTCGGTTCGCTGACCGAGGAGGGCGCGGCACGGCTGTCGGCCCGGCACGAGGCGCTGGGCGGGTAGTCACCCCGCCTTGCCGCCATGCTCCGCGCGCGGTGGGCTGGTGTGCCGGTTCATGGCCGGACCGCACCGGTATGCGACCCTGGTCGGGACGTCGCAGTCCCGACCAGGAGTCGCCATGATCTTCATCGCCGTCAAGTTCACCGTGCGCGCCGTCGAGCGGGACAACTGGCTCCCGGCCGTCGAGGAATTCACCCTGGCCACCCGTCAGGAGCCCGGGAACCTCTTCTTCGACTGGTCCTACAGTGTGGAGAATCCCGACCAGTTCATCCTGCTGGAGGCGTTCGCCTCGCAGGAGGCCGGAGAGGCACACGTGAACTCGGAACACTTCAAGGCCGCGATCGACACGATGTCCGAACTCGTGAGCGAGGTACCGGAGATCATCAACGTCGAGGTCCCGGGGAACGACTGGTCCCGGATGTCCGAGGTCACCCCCCGCAACCGCTGACGCCGGGCGCGATCAGCGGGCCTCCCAGAGAACCCGGCCGTCTCCGGGAGGTCCGCTGGCGCGCCGTCAGAACTCCTCGTGCGTCTCGGGGTCGCCACCGAAGCGGTGCGGAGGCCTCGCCCCGATCCGGTCCAGCTCCTGCCGGGTCAGCTCGAACCCGAACAGGTCGAGGTTCTCCCGCTGCCTCCCCGGGTCGGCCGACTTCGGGATCGGCACCGCGCCCAGCTGGGTGTGCCACCGCAGCACCACCTGACCGGGCGTCACCCCGTGGGCCTCGGCCGCGGCGATCACCTCGGGGCTCTCCAGGACCTGGCGTCCCCGGGCCAGCGGGCTCCAGCTCTCGGTGACGATGCCCTTGGCGTCGTGCACCGCCCGCAGCTCCTCCTGGGGGAGCAGCGGGTGCATCTCGATCTGGTTCACCACGGGGATCACGCCCGTCTCCCGCTCCAGCCGGTCCAGATGGGCGGCGGTGAAGTTGGAGACGCCGATCGAGCGCACCAGGCCGTCCTCCCGGAGCCTGATCATCGCCTTCCAGGTGTCCACGTACTTGTCCACCCGGGGCAGCGGCCAGTGGATGAGATAGAGGTCGACGTACTCCAGTCCGAGCCTGCCGCGTGACTCCTCGAAGGAGGCCAGCGTCTCCTCGTAGCCGTGGTGCCGGCCGGGCACCTTGGTCGTGACGAAGACCTCCTCGCGCGGGACCCCGGAGCGGGCGATCCCGCGGCCGGTGCCGGTCTCGTTCCGGTAGTTCAGCGCGGTGTCCACGAGGCGGTAGCCGGCTCCCAGAGCGCCTGCGACGGCCTGCTCGGCGGCATCGTCGTCGAGCGGCCAGGTGCCGAGGCCCACCGCGGGGATGGTGCTGCCGTCGTGGAGATTGCGGACCCGGGGCGGTGTCTGGCTCATGGTCTCCCATTTCGTCGTGCGTGCCTTCACCGCCAGCGTAGGACGCGGCACGGGGGAGCGCGCGACGCGGATCTCCCAGGTCCTGGCGCGCACCCGGGCCGGCCGCCGGGCCGTCGCACTGCCCGGCGGTGACCCCCGTACCGGTGCCGGAACGCCGACCGCGCACCCCCGCGGGACCGGCTTCCTCAGGGGGCGGCGGGCAGCAGCCCCGGGTCCGTGGCCACCGAGCGCAGCCGCCCCAGAATGGCCCGCGCGGCCTTCGTGTAGCCGGGGTTGTTGTTGTGCAGGACCGACTCGGCGTTGGCCAGCTCCATGAACGCGATGAGCTCGAAGGCCAGTTGCGAGACATCGGTGTCGGGCGCGATCTCGCCACGCACCCTGGCCTCCTCCAGCGTCTCCTCCACGAAGGTGACCCAGCCCGTCTGCGTCGCGGCCAGCGCGTCGTGCACCTTGCCCTCGCGCGAGTCGAACTCGGCGATGGTCGCGTAGAAGAAGCAGCCGCCGCTGAACACCCGGCGCTGTGAGTACGAGATCCAGCTCTCGCACATCCGCCACACCCGGCCGAGCCCCGGCGCCGCCGCCCGGGTGGGCGTCAGCACGTGTTCGACGAAGACGGTCACGGCGGCGCGCACGGTGGCGAGCTGCAACTCCTCCTTCGAGCCGAACAGGGCGAACACCCCGCTCTTGCTCAGCTTCAGCTCCGTGGCGAGCCGGCCCAGGGACAGGCCCTCCAGCCCCTCGGCCGAGGCGACGTGGACCGCGCGGCCCAGCACCAGCTGCCTGGTCTGGTTCCCCCGCTCGACCCGTCCGTCCAGCCGCGCTCCGCCCATGTGCCAACTCCGTGTCTCCGAGCGTCCCAGGACCGACATTCTAGGAGGAGCCGACACGGCCGAGGCACCCGTTCGGCCGGTGGGGGGACCCGTGCGAACAGGTGCCCGGTTCGCTGTGCGGACGGAGGTTCCCCGCAGGTCGTCCTGTTCGATACGGTGACCGTTCCCCGTGTGAGCCGCTGAGGTCTCCACATCGTTCCCGTTGTGGAGAACCAGGAGAGCCGACGTGTCCACCGCCGTCCTGCCCGCGCTCGCCCCGTCCCGCAGGGCATGGGTCACCGACCTCCCGCTGCTGCTCGTCGCCGCCGTCTGGGGAGCCAGCTACCTCGCGGCCAAGGGCATCACCACCACGCACACCGTCATCGCCGTCCTGGTGCTCCGCTTCACGATCGTGCTGCCCGCACTGGTGGTCGCCGGACGGCGCGGGCTGCGGGCGCTGACCGCCGCGCAGTGGCGGGGCGGCGCACTGCTGGGGCTGCTGCTCAGCGTGATCTTCCTGCTCGAGACCTACGGTGTGGTGCACACCTCGGCGACGAACGCGGGGCTCATCATCAGCCTGACGATGATCTTCACGCCGCTGGCCGAAGCGGCGGTCACCCGGGTCCGCCCGCCCGCCCCCTTCCTCGCAGCGGCCGGACTGTCCGTCGTCGGCGTGGTGCTGCTCACCCAGGGAGGCGGCTTCACCCGGCCGTCGGCGGGCGATCTCCTCATGCTCCTCGCGGCTCTCGCGCGCACGGTCCACGTGCTGGCCATGGCCAGGATCACCTCGGTCAGGGACGCCGACTCGCTCTCCCTGACGACGGTGCAACTGGGCAGCGCCGTGGCCGTCTTCGCCGCGCTCGCCGCCGTCCCCGGAACCGGACGGGCGCCGTGGACGGTGGCTGCGGGCTTCGGCGCCGGCGAGTGGGCGGGGCTGCTCTTCCTCTCCGTCCTCTGCACGCTCTTCGCGTTCTTCGTCCAGATGTGGTCGGTGCGCCGCACGTCGCCGTCCCGGGTCAGCCTCCTCCTCGGCACGGAACCGCTCTGGGCGGCCGCCGTGGGCATCTCGATCGGCGGTGAGCATCTCGGGCTCCTGGGAGCGGTGGGCGCCGCCCTCGTCCTCGCGGGCACCGCGTGGGGACGCCGGCGCGCTGATGCCACGGGCTGACCCCGGCGGCCTCTCCGTGGCACGAGCCCGACAGCCCGCGCCGAACTCCGCCTGACGTGACGTCAGGCCGCGTCTCCTCCGCGAGGACGAGGACGGCGCGGACCGATGCGCCTAGGCTGATCGCGTCGGACCGCAGAGGGGGCGGGATCATGCAGGTGGTCGATCTGCGCGGGGCACGGGACTTCCAGGCGAATCCGTATCCGTACTACGCGAAAATGCGCGCCGAGGGCCCGGTCCACGCCGTCCGGACCGACGACTTCGAGCGGATCTGGATGATCGTCGGCTACGAGGAGGCCCGCAGCGCCCTCGCCGACCAGCGGTTCAGCAAGGACTGGCGGACGACGGAGACCTGGTCGGCGTCGAGCAACCCCATCAACGCCAACATGCTGGAGATGGACGCCCCGCACCACACGCGCCTGCGCAGGCTGGTGGCCCGGGAGTTCACCCCGCGCAGGGTCGACGCGCTGCGTCCCCGCGTCGAGCGGATCACCGGAGAGCTCCTCGACGCGATGGTGCCCGCCGGGAGCGCGGACCTGGTCGACGCGTTCGCCTTCCCGCTGCCGATGACGGTGATCTGCGAACTCCTCGGGGTGCCCGACATCGACCGGGACGCCTTCCGGTCCATGTCCAACGCCATCGTCACGCCCGTCTCGGCGGATCGGGAGAGCGAGGCGGTCCACGCGATGGGGGCCTACCTCGACGAACTGGTGGAGGACAAGCGGTGCTCCCCGGGGGAGGACCTGCTGAGCGCCCTGATCCAGGTCCGCGAGGACGACGACGGACTGTCGCGCGACGAACTCATCGGCATGGCCTTCCTGCTGCTGGTGGCCGGGCACGAGACCACCGTCAACCTGATCGCCAACGGGGTGCGCGCGCTGCTCGACCACCCGGAGCAACTGGCCCTGCTCCGCGCCGATCCGGAGCTCGTCGACGGCGCGGTGGAGGAGATGCTCCGCTACGACGGACCCGTCGCGACCGCGACGTTCCGGTTCACCCGGGAGCTCGTGGAGATCGGCTCCACCGTCATCCCCCGGGGCGAGGCGGTGCTCGTCGCCCTGGGATCCGGTGACCGCGACCCCGGACGCTATCCGGAGCCGGACACCTTCGACATCCGGAGGGAGGCGCGGGGGCACCTGGCCTTCGGTCACGGCATCCACTTCTGCCTGGGGGCCCCGCTGGCCCGGATGGAGGGGAGGATCGCGATCCGGGCCCTGCTCGAACGCTGCCCCCGACTGGCCCACGACCCCTCGGGCGGCGAGCCCGAATGGCTGCCCGGACTGCTGCTGAGGGGCGCCCGTCATCTGCCGGTCCGCTGGTGAGGCGGAACCAGAGCCCCCCGGGCGGAGCCGGCCGCCCGTTCAGTCCGCCGGGATCTCCGCCATCGCCACCGGCCGGCGCTCCGCCCGGGAGAGTTCGCACGCCTCGGCCACACGCAAGGCGTGCAGGGCCTCCCGTCCGTCGCACGGATTGCTCAGTTCACCGCGCGCGACGGCGAGGAAGGCGTCCAGCTCGGCCGCGTACGCGGGGGCGAAGCGCTCCAGGAATCCCGTCCACGGTGCGGCCGGCGCGGGCGGCCCCTGCGGCTCGGCGGAGGTGAGCGGCGTACGGGCGTCGAGTCCGACGGCGATCTGGTCCAGTTCGCCCGCCAGCTCCATGCGCACGTCGTAACCGGCTCCGTTGCACCGGGTGGCCGTCGCCGTGGCGAGCGTGCCGTCGTCCAGCGTCAGCAGCGCCGCCGCCGTGTCCACGTCGCCGGACTCCCGGAACGCCGGGGGGCCGGCGTCCGACCCGGTGGCGTACACCTCGGTCACCTCGCGGCCCGTCACCCAGCGCAGGATGTCGAAGTCATGGACCAGGCAGTCCCTGAACAGGCCGCCGGAGAGCGGGAGATAGGCGGCGGGAGGGGGAGCGGGGTCGGACGTCGTCGCCCGTACGGTGTGCAGCCTGCCCAGTGCCCCGCCGCGCACCGCGGCGCGGGCGGCGGCGTAGCCCGCGTCGAAGCGGCGCATGAATCCGAGCTGGAGCACGCTCCCGGCCCGCTCGACCTCACGGAGGGCGCCCAGCGTCCCGGTCAGGTCCAGGGCGATCGGCTTCTCGCAGAAGGCGGGCAGACCGGCGCGCGCCGCCCTGGCGATGAGATCGGCGTGCGCGGCGGTCGCCGAGGTGATCACCACGGCGTCCGGCCCCGCGCCCAGGAGCTCTTCGGCGGTGGGGACGACGGCCGCCCCGGTCCTGGCCGCGGTCCGTGCGGCGCGGACGGAGTCGGGGTCCGTCACCACCAGTGAGGCGACCGCCGGGTGCCGGGCCAGGACGTCCGCGTGGAAGGAACCGATCCTGCCCGTGCCGATGAGTCCGATGCGCATGGACCCAACGTGCCGTCCGCCGGACGCACTGTCAACTATATGTCCTGACAAATGGGGGGTGCCGTGGGGTGGAACGAGGTACGCTCCGTGCCGTGCCCAAACCAGCCGCCGATTCCGCAGCCCTGGGGCTGGGCGTGGACCGCACCAGTCCCGTCCCGCTCTACCATCAGCTGGCCCAGCAGCTGCAGGCGGCGATCGAGCAGGGGCGGCTGGCACCCGGCAGTCTGCTCGGCAACGAGCTGGAGCTCGCCGCGAGTCTCGGGCTTTCCCGTCCTACCGTCCGCCAGGCGATCCAGTCGCTCGTCGACAAGGGCCTCATGGTGCGCCGGCGCGGTGTCGGTACCCAGGTCGTGCACAGCCGGATCCGGCGCCCGCTCGAGCTGAGCAGCCTCTACGACGACCTGGAGGCGGCGGGCAGGGCGCCGGCGACCCGGGTGCTGCGGAACGTCGTCGAGCCGGCGGCCCCGGAGGCCGCCGCCGCCCTCGGCGTGGCGGTGGGCGCAGAGGTGCACCGCGTGGACCGGGTACGGTACGCGCGGGACGAGCCGGTGGCGCTGCTGCGCAACCACCTCCCGGCGGGGCTCCTGGACCTCTCCACCGAGAGGCTGGAGTCGACCGGGCTGTACCGGATGATGCGCGGCGCGGGTATCACCCTGCACAGCGCCAGGCAGACCGTGGGCGCCAGGGCCGCGACGCCCCAGGAAGGGGAACTGCTCGCGGAGCCCGAGGGTGCCCCGCTCCTGACGATGGAACGCGTCACGTTCGACGACGGCGGCCGGCCGGTCGAATTCGGCTCGCACGTCTACCGCGCCTCGCGCCACAGCTTCGAGTTCCAGCTGCTCGTGCGGCCCTGAACCGGGCGGTGCGGCCGGGCCCGGCCGCGACGGGTCCGAATGTTCGGACAAGAGCGTTGACGTGGTCATGGTGTCTCGCTAGAACGGCGGGAGGGCGCGCCCCGCGCCCCTGCCGGGTCGTTCCGCACCGGGCTCGGGGATACTTGGCCCGCCGGGCGGCGAGCCCGGCACCACCAGGCAGTACATCGAGCAGCACCAGAAGGGCACGGCGTCGTGGCAAGGGTTCGGACAGGGGTACGCGCGATGGGCGCCGTGCTGGCAGCGGTACTGGCGGCCTCCCTCGCGGGATGCAGCAGCACCGGCGGCAAGCGGGCGGAGGACCGCGCACGCCAGGCCGCCGAGGGCCGTTCCGTGGTGAGCACGCCTCGCTGGACGTTCGCCATGGTCACCCACTCGGGTGATGGCGACACCTTCTGGGACATCGTCCAGAAGGGCGCCAAGCAGGCGGCCGACAAGGACAACATCAACTTCCTCTACTCGCACAACGACGAGGGCCAGCAGCAGGCCGAACTCGTCCAGACCGCGATCGACAAGAAGGTCGACGGCCTGATCGTCTCCCTCGCCAAACCCGACTCGATGAAGACCGTCGTGGCCAAGGCGGTCAAGGCCGGCATCCCCGTCATCACCGTGAACTCCGGCGTCGCCGAGTCCAAGGCCTTCGGCGCCCTCACCCACATCGGCCAGGACGAGTCCATCGCCGGCGAGGCCGTCGGTGACGAGCTGAACAAGCGCAAGCGCAAGAAGGTGCTGTGCGTCCTGCACGAGCAGGGCAACGTCGGACACGAGCAGCGCTGCGCCGGAGCCAAGAAGAACTTCGACGGCACCATGCAGAACCTCTACGTCGACGGCACCAACATGCCCGACGTCCAGGCGTCCATCGAGGCCAAGCTCAGCTCCGACAAGGACATCGACGCCGTCGTCACTCTCGGCGCGCCCTTCGCCGCGGCGGCCGTCAAGGCCAAGCGGACCGCGGGCAGCGAGGCGGAGATCGACACCTTCGACCTCAACGCGAGCGTCGCCACCGGCCTCCAGGACAAGAGCCTCGGCTTCGCCGTCGACCAGCAGCCCTACCTCCAGGGCTACGAGGCCGTCGACCTGCTCTGGCTCTACCGCTACAACAAGAACGTGCTCGGCGGCGGTCTGCCCGTCCTGACCGGCCCCCAGGTCATCACCCGGGACGACGCCGCACAGCTGGCGGAGTACACGGACCGGGGGACCCGATGACCGCGACCGGGCAGCCGGCGGCCCCCCGCACCGACGAACGCCTGCTGCGCACCTCCCCGCTGCGCAAGCTGCTCGGCCGTCCCGAGCTCGGCTCCCTCGTCGGCGCCGTGGCCGTGTTCCTCTTCTTCGCGATCGTCGCCGACAGCTTCCTCCAGGCGTCCAGCCTCGGCACGGTCCTCTACGCGGCCTCGACCCTCGGCATCATGGCCGCGCCCGTGGCGCTCCTGATGATCGGCGGCGAGTTCGACCTCTCGGCCGGTGTGATGGTGACCAGCTCCGCGCTGATCTCCTCGATGTTCAGCTACCAGATGACGGCCAACGTCTGGGTGGGCGTCTTCGTGTCGCTGCTGGTCACGCTGGGATTCGGCGCCTTCAACGGCTTCATGCTCACCCGCACCAAGCTGCCGAGCTTCATCATCACCCTCGGCACGTTCCTGATGCTGACGGGCCTGAACCTCGGCTTCACCAAGCTGATCAGCGGCACCGTGTCCACCAAGGCCATCGGCAACATGGAGGGCTTCGACTCCGCGCGCAAGGTCTTCGCCTCGTACCTGACCGTCGGCGGCGTCGAGCTGAAGGTCACCATCCTCTGGTGGGCCGCGCTCGTCGCCCTCGCCACCTGGATCCTCATCCGCACCCGTTTCGGCAACTGGATCTTCGCCGTCGGCGGCCAGTCGGACGCCGCGCGCGCGGTGGGCGTCCCCGTGGTGCGCACCCGCATCGGGCTCTACCTGGGGGTCGCCTTCGCGGCCTGGGTCTCCGGTCAGCACCTGCTCTTCTCGTACGACGTGGTGCAGTCCGGCGAGGGCGTGGGCAACGAGCTGATCTACATCATCGCGGCCGTCATCGGCGGCTGCCTGATCACCGGCGGCTACGGCTCCGCGATCGGCTCCGCCGTCGGCGCGATCATCTTCGGCATGACCAGCAAGGGCATCGTGTACGCGGAGTGGAACCCCGACTGGTTCAAGTTCTTCCTGGGGGCGATGCTGCTCCTGGCCACCCTGCTCAACGCATGGGTACGCAAGCGCGCGGAGGCGACGAAATGACGGCCACCCAGGCTCCGGAACCCGGGGACGCGGCCGCCCCGGCGCTCGTCGAGCTCGACGGCGTGTCGAAGTACTACGGCAACATCAAGGCCCTCCAGGACGTCTCGCTGGAGGTCCACGCGGGCGAGATCTCCTGCGTGCTCGGCGACAACGGTGCGGGCAAGTCGACCCTCATCAAGATCATCGCGGGGCTCCACCGGCACGACGCCGGCCGCTTCCTGATCGAGGGCGATGAGGCGTCCCTGGCCAATCCGCGCGAGGCACTGGACCGGGGCATCGCCACCGTCTACCAGGACCTGGCGGTCGTCCCGCTCATGCCGGTCTGGCGCAACTTCTTCCTCGGCTCGGAGCCGACGAAGGGCGCGGGTCCCTTCAAGCGCCTCGACGTGAAGTTCATGAGGGAGACGACCCGGGCGGAGCTGCTGCGCATGGGCATCGACCTGCGCGACGTCGACCAGCCCATCGGGACCCTGTCGGGTGGCGAACGCCAGTGCGTGGCCATCGCCCGCGCGGTGTACTTCGGTGCCAAGGTCCTCGTCCTCGACGAGCCGACCGCGGCGCTCGGCGTCAAGCAGTCCGGGGTCGTGCTGAAGTACGTCGCCGCCGCCAGGGACGCCGGACTCGGAGTGGTCCTCATCACTCACAACCCGCACCACGCCTACCTCGTGGGCGACCGCTTCGTCCTGCTCAAGCGCGGCGCGATGTCGGCGAGCCACACGAGGGACGACGTCACCCTGGACGAACTGACCCGCCAGATGGCGGGCGGGAGCGAGCTCGAGGAGCTCAGCCACGAGCTGGAGAGGGCGCCGGCGCCCGACCACCTCGGCGGCCGTCCCGTCGGCGAGGACACCCCGTAGGAGACCGTTCCGTCACCCCCGCCCCTCGGCCGGAGACCGGATCCAGGGGCGGGGAAATGGCAGAATCGTCCACGGCGGGCGCCGTCCGCCGCCGTGACGGACCCCGTTCGGCCCCCCGACCTGCGCAGGGACGATGAGCACGTACCGCGACCTCACCCACCGCGGCTCCGCCCGAGCCACCGTTCTGCGGACCGTCGGCACCCGGGAGCGGCGCTCGCACCTCACGGCGCCGCGGGTTCCCACCGTCGGGATCGACATCGGCGGCACGAAGGTGATGGCCGGAGTCGTCGACGCCGACGGCAACATCCTCGAGACCCTGCGGGCCGAGACACCGGACAAGTCCAAGAGCGCCAAGGTCGTCGAGGACACCATCGTCGAGCTGGTCCTGGACCTCTCCGACCGGCACGACGTGCACGCCGTCGGCATCGGGGCAGCCGGCTGGGTCGACGCGGACCGCTCCAAGGTGCTGTTCGCCCCGCACCTCGCCTGGCGCGACGAGCCCCTCAGGGACGCCCTGGCCTCCCGCCTCGTCGTCCCCGTGATGGTCGACAACGACGCCAACACCGCCGCATGGGCGGAATGGCGCTTCGGCGCCGGCCGGGGCGAGGACCACCTGGTCATGATCACGCTCGGCACCGGCATCGGTGGCGCGATCCTGGAGGACGGGCAGGTCAAGCGGGGCAAGTACGGCGTCGCGGGTGAGTTCGGCCACATGCAGGTCGTGCCCGGCGGACACCGCTGCCCGTGCGGAAACCGAGGCTGCTGGGAGCAGTACAGCTCGGGCAACGCACTCGTCCGCGAGGCGAGGGAGCTCGCCGCGGCGGACTCCCCGGTGGCGCACGGCATCATCGAGCGGGTCAAGGGCAGCGTCCCCGACATCACGGGTCCGCTGATCACCGAGCTGGCCCGTGAGGGCGACGCCATGTGCGTCGAGCTCCTCCAGGACATCGGCCAGTGGCTCGGTGTCGGCATCGCCAACCTCGCCGCCGCCCTCGACCCGTCCTGCTTCGTCATCGGCGGAGGGGTCAGTGCCGCCGACGACCTGCTGATCGGCCCCGCCCGGGACGCCTTCAAGCGCCACCTCACGGGCCGCGGCTACCGCCCCGAGGCCCGGATCGCGAAGGCACAGCTCGGACCCGAGGCGGGTATGGTCGGCGCCGCCGACCTGGCCCGTCTCGTCGCCCGCAGGTTCCGCCGCACCAACCGGCGCCGGGTCGAGCGGTACGAGCGGTACGCGCAGTTCTACGACCAGGCGGCGAGCACCATCCGGAGCAGCCGCGGAGCCCGCCCGTCCGACTGAGCCGACGGCGGCCCCACCCGCGGCGCCCGGTGCTCACCGGCAGCCGCCGGCAGGCACAGCCGCCCCGCGACATCCCGCCCGCACACTCCGCTCCGTACCGCAGCCCCGAGGGATCACCGACCATGACCGCAGCCGAGCAGAACATCGTGCGGAGCCAGCCGCCCTCGTCCGGTTCCCCGGGGTCTCCGGGGTCTCCGGGCGAGCCCGGGAACCCCGGTTCCACGGGCTCCACGGGCGACGGCGGCGGGACACCCCCGCAGGACCGGCGCCGGATGATCCGCCGACGGCTGATCACGCTGACGATCATCGTGCTGCTCATCGGGATCCCCGCGGGGTACCTGGTGATCTCGGCCGGCCAGAGCCGCCGCTCGGGCAAGGACAAGGAGGCCGAGGCCGCCGCCCAGGGGCTGCGCGAGGACTGGCCGTCCGGAATGCAGCGAAGGATCTTCGAGCTGCCCGTACCGGGCAACGCGACCGGGGTCCAGTACTACGAGACGAACAACTGGAAAGCCAGCCGGATGTACGTGAAGTTCCGTACGACCTCGGCCGGCCTGGACCGCTTCCTGAGCGGGATGGGTACCGGCCGGGCCGCGCTGGAGACCGGCAAGGTCACCATCGGGTCACGGGATCTCAAGATCACCGGCTGGTACTTCGGACCGGGTGTCGACTGGGCCGGCACGGTCCACAAGAACAAGGACCCGCGCCCGACCCAGAACATCACCGTCAACATGACCGACCCCGCGGCGCCCGTCGTCTACGTGGTCTCCGCCGCGACCCCCTGAGGACCGCGGGACGGTAGTAGGTTCTCCGCGTGTGCCACTACGCGGAGAAGTCCTACAAGCCGCACTACGTGTGCGTGCCGTGCCGTGTCTCGTTCAAGCGGCATCCGGCGACCGCGCCCGAAGGGCACCGCTGCCCGCGGTGCGCGGGCCCGATGCTCTGCGCCGGTCACGACTTCGCCGCGCCGCGGCGCCGGGACGCCAAGGCGTGGACCGTCGTCGCCGCTGTGCTCGGGGCCGGCCTCCGGTACGAGGGCCTGGAGCCGTGCGGCTGCGGCCGGCGGCCCGCGTTCAGGCCCCGCACGCGAGCGCAGCTGCGGGCCCGCCGGATCGCGGCGGAACGCACCGGCACCTCGCTCGCGGACATGCTCGGACGGGTGGATCCCTGGGACGGATGACACGGCGGGACGGCGGCGGCGACGCCGCCGACGCGGAGAAACCGCCGGAGCGGCCCGTCGTATACCGGGGCGCGCGCCGCGTCCGCCCCGTCGCGGCCACGTGCCCAGGAGCGCGCGTCGGAGGAACGTGACGCCGGATCGGAGCGCCCCACGCCGGTGAACAGGCCATATCGGGCTTCGCGAGGGCCATGCCCGGCCCGTCACGGCAAAAGCAACATCGCCGTCCGTCCGGGGAAACGCCACTGAAACAACGTCAACAAAAAGTTGACCCCGCTGTTCCGGCCGACGGGCCCGGCACCGGATTCCGTCCCCGGCACCCGCATACCCCGATGCTGTTCTCCCTCTCCCGGAGGCTCGCCGTGTCCCAGGTCCCCGACGCATCAGCGTCCCCCGCCGCTCCACCCGCCCGGCACCCGGTCGACGAGGTCCTGCCTCCCGCCCGGCTCGGGCTGCTCGGCCTCCAGCACGTGCTGGTGATGTACACCGGCTGCGTCACCGTGCCGCTCGTCTTCGGCGCCGCGGCCGGCCTCGACACCTCCACCATCGGGCTGCTCATCAACGCCGACCTCCTGGTGGCCGGACTCATCACCCTGCTCCAGGCGCTCGGCGTCGGCAGGTTCCTCGGCGTCCGTCTCCCGGTCGTCGCGGGCGCCACCTTCGCCGCCGTCACCCCGATGATCCTCATTGCCGGGGAGTACGGTCTCCAGGCGGTGTACGGATCGATGATCGCCGCCGGCGTCTTCGGACTGCTGGTCGCGATACCGTTCGCGCGCGCGGTGCGGTTCTTCCCGCCGCTGGTCAGCGGATCCGTCATCACCGTGATCGGACTCTCCCTGATCGGTGTCGCGGCCGGGCTGATAGCCGGTCAGGACCCCGCCGCCGAGGACTACGCGGCGCCCGGCCACCTCGCCCTGGCCGGCGGCATCGTCCTGCTGATCGTCCTGGTCAACCGCTTCACCAGCGGCTTCCTCTCTCAACTCGGCGTGCTGCTCGGCCTGCTGGCCGGCACGGCGGTCGCCGTCCCCATGGGCCTCACGGACTTCTCCTCCGTGAGCGGCGCCGACTGGTTCGGCCTGGCCTCCCCCTTCCACTTCGGTGCCCCGCACTTCCCGGTCGCCGCCGTCATCTCCATGTGCGTCGTCATGCTGGTGATATTCACCGAGTCGACCGCCGACATGCTCGCCGTCGGCGAGATGACCGGCCGCCCGCTCACCCGCAAGGACCTGGCGCGCGGCCTCGCCGCCGACGGCCTCTCCGGCATCCTCGGGGGAGTCATGAACGGCTTCCTGGACACCGTGTTCGCGCAGAACGTCGGCCTGGTCGGCATGACCAAGGTGCGCAGCCGCTACGTCGCCGCCGTGGCCGGAGGAATCCTCGTGGTCCTCGCACTCATCCCGAAGCTCGGCGAGCTCGTCGCCTCGCTGCCCGGCCCGGTCATCGGCGGCGCCGGACTCGTCATGTTCGCCACCGTCACCGCCGTCGGGGTCAACACCTTGCGGAAGGTGGAGTTCGAAGGCACCGGCAACCTGCTCATCGTGGCCGTATCCGTCGGGGTCGGCATGCTCCCCGTCGTCGCCCCCGCCTTCTACCACGCCTTCCCGACCTGGGTGCAGATCATCGGCGGCAGCGCCATCACCAGTGCGACCGTCACCGCGTTCCTGCTGAACCTGCTGTTCAACCACACACCCGGACGGAAGAAGGCCGGCCGCCCTGAACCGGAGGCGTCCGGCGACCCCGCCCCGGAACCGGCCGCCGCCAACTGAGACGGCGCCGGTTCCGCGCTCTCGGATCCGGCCGTGGGAGGCGACAGGCTCCGGTCGTCCCGCCGGCCGTCAGCGGACGGCCGAGGGCGCGGGGCTCACCGCGGACCGGCACGTGGCCGCTCGGGGCACGTCCTCGCCGTACTCGGCGAGCGAGCACAGAGTTGCGAACGAGATCCTCCAGATCTGGTCCTGGAGCACCGCGGTGCCGGTGAGGTCCGCGGCGACGGCCTGCCCGCCGGAGACGAGCGCGTAGACCACAGTGGCTCGCAGACCGTCGGTGAACTCGACGGAGTCCACGCGGGAGCGCAGCGCGCTCGCGCGTGGATCCGTGGCGAAGGCCTCGACCATCAGACCGTACTGCTCGCCGTTCTCGACCAGTCCGGTCCGGTCCTCGACGGAGGACTCAGGGGCGAAGAAGCCTTCCCAGGCATCCCTGACACCTGCTTCCGCGACCACGGGATCGGCGGGAGCCGACGCTGTGGGCAAGGGCCGGCCGGAAGGCCCGGGCGAGGGGGCGGAGCGCGCGGGCAGCACGGTCGTCGAGGACCGGGGCACGGCGGAGGGGCGGGGAGCGGATTCCCGGTCCTGGTCCGCGCACGCGGAGAGGGCCAGCAGGGAGACCACGGCCACGGCCACGAAGGCCGGCATGGGTACCGATCGCATCCAGGGCACAGCCACCGCTCCTCACTCCCCGTCCGCCACCGCGCGCCTCCGGCGGGGCCGGTCCCGTGACGGCGTACGGCGCGCACTCACGCCGAGCGTAGAACCGGGACCGCGCGGCGGCGCGGAACACCACGCGAGACCGACCGGTTCGTGGGCCACGGACGCCGGGGCTCCCGTGTCAGTGCGGGGCCGGGACCGGATGGAGCGCGTTGCCGATGCCGCAGCCGCCCTCTCCGGCCATCCGCTGGAC
Organism: Streptomyces sp. NPDC059166; assembly: GCF_042755185.1. Taxonomy (NCBI): domain Bacteria; kingdom Bacillati; phylum Actinomycetota; class Actinomycetes; order Kitasatosporales; family Streptomycetaceae; genus Streptomyces; species Streptomyces sp. NPDC059166. The sequence goes on from NZ_JBHZCI010000025.1 coordinate 67,737, forward strand.
ACGGGCGGGGACCCAGACGCGGGTCTCGCCCGGGCTCACCCGGGCGAGCAGGCAGTCCTGCGGGTCGAAGTGGTTGCCCTCCAGCGACAGCAGGACGCCGACAGCGCCGTCCTCGGCCTCCACCTCACTGCGGATCGCCGGATCCAGGTCGAGGGAGGAGAGCGCACGGCGTACCTCCGCCTCGTCCACCCTGCCGCCCGCGGGCACCCGCGGGAGCTCCGCGCGCAGCCGCTCGGACGGCAGCCGCGGCGGCTCCGGCGCCGGCGGGAAGGCCAGCGCCGATCCGTCCGGGCACTTCACGTCGCGGGGCTCCTCGCCCCACTCCGCCCTCGGTGACACCCGTACGGTGAAGCAACGCCGAACGGTGACCTCCTCGACGTCGATCCATCCCTTGTACGCCGAGCCGGACGTGCGGACCACCACGTCCACGCCGTCCCCCTCGTCCGTCGAGGTACCGGATAGGCGCATGACCTCCACCCCGTCGATGCCGGAGGCGGAGCGCCCTACCTCCTGCGCCGTACGCGGACGTTGGCTGTGCAGCAGCTTCCCCGCCCTCAGGGCCACCTCCCGTGCGGCGTCCGTGGCCTCCTCGTCGGAGGGCTGAAGCACCCCACAGCCCACGCAGGTGACCAACAGCACGGCCGGCAGCAGCAGTCGACGCACACGGGCCCCTTCCCCCATCGCCCACAGCGGTCAACGGCCGCTGCGCTCCCACTCGTTCAGGTGATCGTACTCAGCCGACCGGTGGCGTCCTTCACCCGCCGGGGCGGGGCATGCGCCCGGCACACCCGGAACACCCGCCCGTACGCCGCTCCTCCGACGCCGGAGACCGCCCTAGCATGCGGGTCATGGCCATCAGACTTGAGAACGTCGGCATCGCCGTTCGTGACCTCGAAGCGGCGATCTCCTTCTTCACCGACCTGGGGCTCACGGTCCTCGGCCGTGACACGGTGAGTGGCGAGTGGACCGACACGGCGGTCGGGCTCGACGGCAATCACGCGAGCATCGCCATGCTGCAGACCCCGGACGGTCAGGGCCGGCTCGAACTCTTCGAGTACATCCACCCCGAGGCCATCGAGACGGAGCCCACCCTCCCCAACGAGATCGGCATGCACCGCGTCGCGTTCTCGGTCGACGACATCGAGGAGGCCCTCGCGACGGCGGCGCGGCACGGATGCCATCCCCTCCGGGGGGTGGCGACCTACGAGGACGTCTACAAGCTGACGTACCTCCGCGGTCCCAGCGGCATCCTCGTCATGCTGGCCGAGGAGCTGAAGAAGGGGTGACCGCCGGGCTGCCCGGAATCCGGGCCGGCCGTCCGCCGGTGTGCCCGCGATTCAGTCCGTGAGCCGGCCGGGTCTGACCAAGCCGTACTCGTAGGCCATGACCACGACCTGCGACCTGTCCCGAGCGCCCAGTTTGGCCATGATGCGGCTGACGTGGGTCTTCGCGGTCAGAGGCGAGACGACGAGCCGCGCGGCGATCTCGTCGTTGGTGTGTCCGGCGGCGATCAGCCGCATGACCTCACGCTCACGGCTGGTCAGTGCGTCGAGCCGCTGATCGGGCCGCGGGGGGTTGTCCGGACGGCGGGCGAATTCGGCGATGAGCCGACGGGTGACGGAAGGGCTGATGAGCGCGTCGCCCCGCACGGCGACCCGAACCGCGTGCAGGAGCTCCGCCGGTTCGGTGTCCTTGACGAGGAAGCCCGTGGCGCCGGCCCGCAGAGAGCCGTACACGTACTCGTCGAGGTCGAAGGTCGTCAGCATGACGACCTTCACCGCCGCCAGTTCGTCGTCGGTGGTGATCCGGCGAGCCGCTTCGAGCCCGTCCATGACCGGCATGCGGATGTCCATCAGCGCCACGTCGGGCCGTAGTTCGCGGCAGGCGGCGAGGGCCGCCTGACCGTCGGCGGCCTCGGCGACCACCCGCAGGTCGTCCTCGTCGTCGAGAATCCCGCGGATCCCGGCGCGAACGAGGCGCTGGTCATCCGCCAGCAGGATCCTGATCATCAACTGCTCCGCCGATCGGTTCGTGGTGGTCGGAGAACGGCAGCCGGGTCCGGACGACGAACCCGCCCGTGCTGCCAGGTCCTGCGCTCAGGGTTCCGCCCAGTGCGCGCGCCCGCTCCGTCATGCCTGTGATGCCGCTGCCGCCTCCCTGCCCGGACAGGGTCGCACCTCGCCCGTCGTCCCGGACACTGAGCGCCAGTTCCAGCTCGCCGTGGTGGATCCGGACCACGACGTGCCGGGCGTTGCTGTGCCTGACGGCGTTGGTCAGTGACTCCTGGACGATGCGGTAGGCGGCGAGGTCGACCGACGGGGGGAGAGGCGACCGGGATCCGCTCCGCTCGACGCGTACGTCCAGACCGGCCCGGGAGGCCGAGGACACCAGCTCGCCGATCCCGGACAGGCCGGGTGACGGGGCGGTGGGAGCCTCTTCGTCCACCTGGCGCAACACGCCGAGGGTGGCGCGGAGCTCCCGCAGGCCCTCCTTGCTGCCCTGTTTGATGGCGGTCAGCGCCTCCTCGGCCTGGGCGGGGTCCTTGTGCAGGCGGTGCAGCGCTGACGACGCCTGCACGTGGATCATCGACATGTTGTGGCCGATCACGTCGTGCAGCTCACGGGCGATGCGCAACCGCTCCTGGGTGGCGCGCAGCCTCGCCTCCTCCTCGGCGTAGGCGACCCTGCCGTGGCGCACACCGCCCAGGGCCAGGACCGCGACCAGCCAGCCGGCCAGCATGAACACCGCTGTGCCGTTGACATCGCCGGTTCCGGCGAGAACTCCCGCACCCACGCCGACGACCATCACGGCGGCCATCGCCACCGATGCCTGCGTCCGCCCTCCGGCCGCCAGCGCGTACAGGGCGGCGATCGGGATCACGACGAGAGGTCCGTCGACCGTGCTCAGCAGGTAGTACACGCCCGTGCCGGTCACCGTGAACCAGCCGACCGCCACCGGGTGCCGGCCGCGCAGAGGCAGCGCCGCACACACCGCCACCGCCAGGAGCCAGGAGCCGGCCACCGATGCGGAAGCGTCCCACCCCGAGCCCAGCCGCTGTCCCTCGGCGACCCCTGTCAGCGCCAGCACGACCCCCGCGACGGCAAGGTCGGCGCGTCGCCCGGTGGGCAGGTGGAGGCGCGTGAGATCGAGATGCGGCATTGCTTCATTCTGCCTGGGGCACGGCGCGAACCGGGGTGATTTGTTCTCATATGTGCCTGGACTGGGTGCTGAAGGAGTACGTGACAGGCCCGTCGTACGACTGCTGGTGTACGGGGGCGTCCTCGTCTGCTGCCTTCGGTGCAGGCCGGCTGTCATCCGTGGGCCGACGCCCGCGCCCGGGGCTCACGAGCACCATCGAGGGCACGTCGTCGTCACCGCTCCCCGCACCCGGATCAGCGCCGCACCGGTCGGCGCTCTCGTGGCCGCCGCTGCCGGAACTCCGCTGGTCACAGCAGCCGGACTGCTGTCGACCACGGCCGGCGGTGCGATCGCCGGGCCGGCGCCCGGCCTGCCCGCCGTCTCGGGGGCGGTCGTGGGCGCGGCGACGGCGTCAGGTCACATCCGCTCGAACTCGAGGTAGGCACCATGTCTTCCCCCCGCGGCTCCGCCGCGTCTCCCGCGCCGCCCGGACCCCAGGGCGCGGGGTCCGCGCCGGTAGGACGTCTCGGTGCCCTGGCGGGCTGGGCTCAGCGCCGTCGCTGGGCGGCCCTCCTGCTCTGGGTGGCCGTGGTGGCGGCCATCACCTTGGGCTCCACCGCTGCCGGCTCCGCGTACAGGAACGACTTCTCGCTACCGGGCACCGACTCCCAGGCGGCCACCGACCTCCTCAGGGAGCACGGCAGCGACCAGGCCGGCGACAGCGTCGAGATCGTCTTCAAGGACACCGCCGGCGTCGCCGCCGACAAGGGCGTCGTCGAGCCGATGCTGGCCAGGGTGAGGCACATGGCTGGCGTCGCCGACGTGCGCAGCCCCTTCACCGACGCCTCGGCGGTGTCCGAGGACGGCACCATCGCCTACGCCTCCGTCACCCTGGCCGGCAAGACGGAGGAGGTGCCCAAGGAGGACGTCGCCGAGATCATCGACACCGCGCAGGGCATCGCCACCGACCACCTGCGGGTCGAGGTGGGCGGTGAGGCCGCGCGCAACGCGGAGGACAAGGCGGGCCCGACCGCCGAGCTCACCGGGATCGTGGCCGCACTCGTGATCCTGGTGCTGCTGTTCGGCTCACTGCTGGCGGCATCGCTTCCGCTGATCACCGCGCTCTTCGCCGTCGGCGGCGCCATCGGCCTCATCGCCCTGGCCTCGCACATCTTCACCGTGGCCGACTTCACGCCCCCCATCCTGATGCTCGTCGGGCTCGGCGTCGGTGTCGACTACGCGCTGCTGATCTTCTACCGGTACCGGCACGAACTCCTCGCCGGTGCGCAGCCCGCGGAGGCAGGCCGCAAGGCCCTCGACTCCGCCGGACGCACGGTCTTCTTCGCCGGCTGCACCGTCATCGTCGCCCTCCTGGGCCTGGTCGCCCTCGGGCTGGGCTCCCTGCAGGGCATCGCACTCGCCGTGGCCGTCACCGTACTGATCACCATGGCCGCCTCCCTGGTACTGCTGCCCGCCCTGCTGGCACTGTTCGGCGACCGCATCCAGCGCCGTGTCATCGAGCAGCGGGCCAGGGCCACCGAGAAGGGGACGACCGAAGGCAGCCGCTGGCGTGCCATGGCCGGCGCGGTGCAGCGCCGCCCGATCCCGACCCTGCTGGCCGGTGTGATCGTGCTCCTGGCCCTGTCCGCACCGGCACTCGGCATGCGTCTGGGCTTCGCCGACTCCGGCAACGACCCCGTGGAGACCACCTCCCGCCACGCGTACGACCTGCTCGCGGAGGGCTTCGGCCCGGGATTCAACGGACCGCTCATCGTCCTGGTCGAGGGCGGCAAGGAAGTCGGCGAGGCCGTCCGGGCGGAGATCGCCGCCACCACCGGTGTGGCGGCGGCCGGTCCCGCCATGCCGTCCGAGGACGGGGCCCTGTCGACCGTCTTCGTCTACCCGGCGACCTCACCGCAGGCCGAGGGGACGGCGGACCTCGTGCACCACCTGCGGGACGACGTGGCCCCGGCCCTGGAACACCGCACCGGCGCCGAGGTGCTGGTGGGCGGTGCCACCGCCGCCTCCCAGGACGTCTCCGAGACACTCGCCGACCGGCTGCCGCTGTTCGTCGCCGTCGTCGTGGGCGTCTCCTCCCTGCTGCTCCTGCTGGTCTTCAGGTCGGTCTGGATCCCCGTCAAGGCAGCCGTCCTGAACCTGCTGTCCATCTCGGCCGCGCTCGGGGTGATCACCCTGGTGTTCCAGTACGGCTGGTTCGGGGCGCAGCCGGGCCCCGTCGAGGCCTTCATCCCGGCGCTGATCTTCGCGATCGTCTTCGGGCTGTCCATGGACTACGAGGTCTTCCTCGTCTCGCGAATCCACGAGGAATGGACGCGCACCGAGGACCCCTCGCTGTCCGTGAGCGAAGGGCTCGCCGCCACCGGCAAGGTCATCACCGCCGCGGCCGCCATCATGATGTTCGTCTTCGGTGCGTTCGTCCTCAGCTCCGACCGCATGCTCCAGCAGTTCGGGCTCGGCCTGGCCGTCGCCATCCTGCTCGACGCGGTGATCATCCGCTGCCTCATCGTCCCAGCCGTCATGCAGATGCTCGGCAACCGGGCCTGGTGGCTTCCCGCTCGGCTGGCCGGAAGGCTGCCCAGGTTCTCCATCGAACGCCCCGGGCGGGACTGAGCCCGCCCCGGATGGCTCCGGCCACCGCGACACCCCGTCACCTCGGCGTCCGGCGGCGTGGGCCACGAAGCACGTCGTGGCCCACGCCGTCCGGCGAACACCTGCGGCCGGGTGGGCCGTACGGCACGGGGCGCACACCGACGCGGGCCGACCGGTCCGTGACCGGACCCCGGCCCCGGACCGGTCGCCCCGGACCTACCCGGCCCTGATGCTGTGGCCGCCGAAGCCGCTGCGACGCTCGGAGCCGTTGTTCTGGGCCTGCCACCACGCGTCGAACTCCGTCCGGCCCATGGCGGACCAGTCGGGGGTGTTCTCGACCTGCGCGGCGCCCATCCTGCGGGCCAGGGCGACCATGGCCGCCCCGACCGGGCGGCGGCCGGCGTCGTAGGTCTCCAGGACCTCCTTCCAACTGCCCCCGGCGACCAACGCGTTCTCCAGCGCGTGCGCGTCCTGGAGCGCCTTCACGCTGCCGCCCCCGATGTGCGGCCTCGCCACGCCGGCGGCGTCCCCGACGAGGGCCATCCGGCCGGAGGCGTAGCGCGGGACCTCCAGGTCGTAGATGGGCTGGATGAACGTGGTCTCGGCGGGGGTGCGGAGCACCCTGGCGGCCCAGTAGGGCGGGAAGTGCTCGGCGACCAGGCCGCGCAGGTACGCCGTGAGCTCCGAGTCGAGCCTGCCCGGAGGCAGGGACGTCGGGGTCCGCAGGTCGGGGTACAGGTCTTCGGCCCGTGGCGGCGCCGTGTAGAGCACCCAGTTGAGGAGATGTCCTCCGGCGCCGTCCGGGATGCGGTAGAGCATGCAGTGGCCACCGGGGAAGACGATGTTGTGCGCGTCGCGCCCTTCCGAGGGGAGGTCCACGGCGTCGGGCGACGTTCCGCGCCAGCCGATGTATCCGGCGTATGCCGCCACCGTACCGGGGAACATGGCCTCCCGGACGACGGAACGGTACCCGTCCGCGCCGATCACGGCGTCGAAGTGCTCGCGCTCGCCGGTGTCGAGCCGCAGCGTCACGCCGTCGGCCTGCGGCTCGACACCGGTGACCACCGTTCCCGACCGGTAGGAGACCCCTTCGGGCACCCGGCGGCGCAGCTCGCTCCACAAGGAGCCCCAGCTGTAGGCGCGGAAGGGGAACGGCTGCTCCCCGATGACACGCCCGTGCTCGGCGGCACCGTCGCGCGCGCTCCACACCCGTCGGCTCAGCGGCGCCCAGGGCAACTGAGTGGTCACGTACCCGGCGTCCCTCAGCTCGTCGAACCTGTCGCTGTGCAGCGCTATGCCCACCCCCCTGTCACGGAGCCGGGCGTCGGCGCGCTCCAGGACGGTGATCCGCTCGGCCCCGCCGCGCGACGCGGCCAGTGCCACGGCACATCCGGCGATGCTCCCGCCGACCACGGCGATGCTGCCTCCACGCACGACCGGCGCTCCCTCCACTCAGTTGTCCGGTCGCCGTTCCGGCCGCGGTCGCACCAGCACTGCCGACCGCAACTGCACGTGAAAAGGCGCCCGTTGGCTCGGCCAGAACCCTACCGGGCGGCTCCGGCCGGTCGCGGGCCGGGAGAACGGGCCGCCGGCGGGGGCTTCGGCCGGGGACCCGGCGAGCCGCCTCGTGAAGGCTGAGGGGAAGTGCCCGCCGGCCGTGGGTCCGGGCAGCGATCCGGCGCGGCGTACCATCCGTGCCGGGTCCGCAGTCCGGCGCCCTCGGGCGGCCTCCCGGAACACGGGCTTCGAGGCCACGGCCGCGAGGCATCGACTCCTGAGGGCCGTCCAGCCGGTGTGGGCTCACGAAATCCAGGTGGAGAGGGCAGGGCAGAGGGGAATGAGCGTCGTGGAGAGCTGGTCCCGTGTGATGAATCTTCTGGAGCGGCTCGCCCCGGCCGATCACGCGGAACTTCCCGGGCCCGCCGCGGAACACGTGCTCGCGGCGGCCGAGGAACGGATGGGCATCGCCCTTCCCCAGGACCTGCGGGCGTGGCTGCTGCAGAACAACCTGGACCTTCCCGGTGAGGACGTGGACGACGATGTCGCGTGCTGCGGGTTCGCCGGGTTCCCGGACGAGGGAAGCTTCTTCCTGGGCATCCGGGCCATGGAGAGCCTCTACGCGAACCGATCCAGGCCCGGTGGATTCGACCCCCCGGATCGGCCGGAGCATCCGTTCTGGCGCAACGAGTGGATCCCCTTCCTGTCGGACCAGGACGGCTGGTCGGGCAAGTTCATCGACGTACGGGACGGACGCGTCGGCCGGTGGTTCGTGGGTGAGATCACGGTCACGGGTGAATACGAGTCGCTGGCCCACTACTTCGACTCCGTGACGCAGATGCTGACGCGTGTCGCCGAGGGAAGCCACCCGGTCTGCGAGGTCGGTGACGGGCGACTCGTCTGGTTGTGACCGGCCGTCGGCGTCGATCCGGCTACGACATCGTCCCGGCTCCCACGCGGTCCCGGCATCCGGACGGGCGGGCCGCCGGTCCTGGCTGCGCTGCCCGTGGTCCGGGTGTGTGCGTCGCCGCCGTGCCGTACGTGTGAGGGCGCGACGGCGACGCGATGTGGACCCGGGCGCGGGGGCTGCCGGTCAGGGCGTGACGATGGGGAAGTCCTGGTCGCCCGGGTCGAGCACCGCGGCGAGCCGTCGGAGTGCCGAGGTGTCACCCTCGACCTGGACGCCCGCCCGCTCCAGGCCGTCCGGCGTGAGCCCGGTGACGGCCAGCTCGGACAGGGTGCGGACGGTCGTGGTGAGCGTGACGTCGGCGGCCGTCCTCCGAGGCGCGGCGGTGTAGCTGAGCACCCCGTTGAACAGCCGGAGCCGGTAGTGCTCGTCGGCGTCGGTGAGCCGGACGTCGATCGTGAGGTTCTCGTCCCACGCCTTGGGACCGTCGATCTGGATGGAGAGGGCGTCGAAGAGCATCGTCGGCGTGAGGTGGGCGACGATGTCGGCCGATGCCGTGACGGTGGGGGTGCCGAACTGGCCTTCGCGCAGTTCGGTGGTGCCGGAGAGGAAGAAGTTGCGCCAGGTGCCGTTCTCCGCGCCGTAGCCCAGCTGTTCGAGGGTGTCGGCGAGCAGGACGCGGGCCCCGGCGTGATCGGGCTGGGCGAAGAGGAGGTGGCTGAGAACCTCGGCGGCCCAGCGGAAGTCGCCCTCCTCGAAGGAGCCGCGGGCCTTGTCCACCACGGCGTCGGCGCCACCCATGAACTCCACGTAGCGCTTGCCCGCCTCGACCGGCGGGTGTTGCCACAGGTGGGCCGGGTTTCCGTCGAACCAGCCCATGTAGCGCTGGTAGAGCGCCTTCAGGTTGTGGCTGACGGAGCCGTAATAGCCGTGTGCGTTCCAGGCGTTCTCCAGAGCCGGCGGCAGCTCCAGGTACTCGGCGATCTCGGTGCCGGTCCAGCCCTTGTTGATGAGCCGCAATGACTGGTCGTGGAGATAGCCGTACAGGTCCCGCTGGATCTCCAGGAACGCCACGACGCGTTCCTGGCCCCAGGTCGGCCAGTGATGCGAGGCGAACGCCACGTCCGTCGTCCCACCGAACAGATCGACCGCTTCGGTGAGCGCGTGCGACCAGGCATGCGGGTCGCGGACCACCGCGCCGCGCAGGGTCAGCAGATTGTGCAGGGTGTGGGTGGCGTCCTCGGCGGTGCACAGGGCGCGGAAATCGGGGAAGTGGATCAGGATCTCGGCCGGGGCTTCGGTGTTGGGCGCCATCTGGAAGACCATGCGGACCCCGTCGACGGTCTCCTCCTGTCCCGTCGTGGTGACGTCCAGGGTCGGAGGGATCAAGGTGACCGTGCCGGTCGAGGTCGTCTGGCCCAGCCCGGCGCCGACCGCCCCCTGCGGGCCACGGGCGAGCGCGGCACCGTACATGTAGGCGGCGCGGCGGCCCATGGCGGTTCCCGCGTACACGTTCTCGGCGACGGCGTGTTCGGTGAAACCCTCGGGCGCGATGACGGGCACGCGTCCCGCGTCCACGTCGTCCTGAGTGGTCACTCCCTTGACCCCGCCGAAGTGGTCCACGTGCGAATGCGTGTAGACGACGCCGGTGACCGGGCGCTCACCGCGGTGCTCGCGGTACAGCGCCAGCGCCGCCGCGGCGGTCTCCGTGGAGATCAGCGGGTCGATGACGACGACGCCGGTGGTGCCCTCGACGAACGTGATGTTCGACAGGTCGAGCCCCCGCACCTGGTAGATGCCCTCCACCACCTCGAACAGGCCCTGTTCGGCGACCAGTTGCGACTGCCGCCAGAGGCTCGGGTTCACGGTGTCCGGAGCCTCGCCCGCGAGGAAGGAGTAGGAGTCGCCGTCCCACACGACCCGCCCGTCCTCGGCCGTGACGGCACCCGGTACGCGTCGGGCGATCAGCCCCCGCGTCGCGTCCTCGAAATCCTGCCGGTCGGCGAAGGGAAGCCTCTCGCGCAGACGGGCCTGCTGACGGGCGATCGCAGGCTCGGCGGCCCTTGAAGAAGTGGTCATTCATGCATGTTTGCACTTCATGTCGCATTTTCCCGGTCATTGCGTCTCCTGAGGGCCTGACGCGGCGACGTGGACCACACCCGCCGCGACGGCACGGGGGACCGGATCGGCGTGCTGCGCCCGCTGCGCGACCGTCGAGGTGCCCGCGTCCTCCGAGAGGCCCGGACCCGATCGACGAGGCCGCCGGGAGCGCTCGACGGTCCGGGTCGCGGATGCGCCGGGGCGGTCGCCTTCCCCCGGCTGTGTGAGATCTTGTCGGACGTGAGAGGGTCGGGCGGGTGAGTGAGACGCCGCCGAACACCCTGCAATACCGCTTTGACGGGCCGGAAGACGCCCCGGTCCTGATCCTGGGCCCCTCTCTCGGAACCACATGGCACATGTGGGACCGCCAGATACCCGAGCTCTCGCAGCACTGGCGGATCTTCCGCTACGACCTGCCCGGGCACGGCGGAGCCCCCGCGCGGCCCGCCGCCGCGGTCCCGGATCTCGCGGACCGGCTTCTCGCCACGCTGGACAGCGTCGGCGTCCAGCGCTTCGGGTACGTCGGGTGTTCGATCGGCGGCGCCGTCGGCGCCGATCTCGCGCTGCGCCACCCCCACCGGGTCGCCGCCCTGGCGCTGGTCGCCGCCTCGCCGCGGTTCGGGACCGCGGACGAGTTCCGGCAGCGCGGGGTGATCGTCCGTACCAACGGCCTGGAGCCGATCGCCCGTACGTCCCCGGAGCGCTGGTTCACCCCCGGGTTCGCCGCCGCGCAGCCGGCCATCGTCGAGTGGGCCGTCCAGATGGTCCGCACCACCGACCCGGGCTGCTACATCGCCGCCTGCGAGGCGCTCGCCGCGTTCGACATCCGCGCACGACTGCCGCGTATCGGCGTACCGACCCTCGTCCTGGTCGGCGCCGAGGACAAGGTCACCGGGCCGGCCGAGGCCCGGAACCTGGTGGCCGGCATACCGGACGCCCGGCTCGCCCTCGTCCCCGACGCCTCCCACCTGGCCCCGGTCGAGCAGCCGGCCGCCGTCACCGATCTGCTGCTCATGCACTTCTCGAGTGCCTGGCAGGACACCCTGGCGTCCATCCCCGCACCGCAGGCCCCGGGCTTCGCCGCACCGTTCGCCCCCGTCGTACCCGTGGCGGAGATCGCACCGGCGGTCGAGCAGCCCGAAGCGACCCCGGAGGGGCGCGGCGAGCTCTACGAGCGCGGCATGAAGGTCAGGCGCGAGGTGCTGGGCGATTCCCACGTCGACGCCGCGACCTCGGCGTCCGACGGCTTCACCGACGACTTCCAGCAGCTCATGACCCGCTACGCCTGGGGTGAGGTGTGGAGCCGGGAAGGTCTCGACCGCAGGTCGCGCAGCTGTGTCTCGCTCACCGCGGTCGTCGCCTCCGGGCATCTGGGCGGCCTCGCGCAGCACGTCAGAGCGGCTCTGCGCAACGGCCTCACGCCCGCCGAGATCAAGGAGGTGCTGCTCCAGACCGCCGTCTACTGCGGGATCCCGGCGGCCGGCGCCGCCTTCGAGATCGCGCAGTCCGTGATCCAGGAGGAAACCACCCCGCCCGCGTAGCAGGATGGAGGGATGAACGAGAACACCACGGATCTGACCCTCACCAAGAAGACCCACGCCTGCATCCGTCTGGAGCGCGGTGGCCGGTCGCTCGTCATCGACCCCGGCAGTTTCACCGAGGACGACGCCGTGCTCGGCGCCGAAGCGATTCTGGTGACGCACGAGCACCTCGACCACTTCGACGAGGCACGGCTCCGCGCGGCGCTGGAGTCCAACCCGGCCGCGCGGCTGTGGACCCTGCGCAGCGTTGCCGATCAGGTGTCGGCGGCGTTCCCGGGACGTGTGCACACGGTGGGGCACGGGGACACCTTCACCGCCGCCGGGTTCGACGTCCAGGTGCACGGCGAACTGCACGCGGTGATCCACCCGGACATCCCGAGGATCACCAACGTCGGCTTCCTCGTGGACGGCACGGTGTTCCACCCCGGCGACGCACTCACCGTGCCCGACCACCCGGTCGACACCCTGATGCTGCCGGTCATGGCCCCCTGGAACAAGATCTCGGAAGTGATCGACTACGTGCGCGAGGTGAAGCCGCGCCGCGCCATCGACATCCACGACGCCCTGCTCACCGACCTCGCCCGCCCGATCTACGACTCGCAGATCGGAAGCCTCGGCGGCGCCGAGCACGCGAGGCTGACCCCGGGTGACGCGACACGTCTCTGACCCGGTTGTCAGTGGGAGACGTTAGGTTTACGGCATGCGCATCGCCACGTGGAACGTCAACTCGATCACTGCCAGGCTTCCGAGGCTGCTGGCCTGGCTGGAGAGCAGCGGCACCGATGTGCTCTGCCTCCAGGAGACCAAGTGCACCCTCGAGCAGTTCCCCGCCGAAGCGCTGCGCGAGGCGGGATACGAATCGGCGGTCAACGCCACCGGCCGGTGGAACGGCGTCGCGCTGCTGTCCCGTGTGGGGATCGAGGACATCGTCACGGGGCTGCCCGGCGGTCCCGAGTACGAGGGCGTCCAGGAGCCGAGGGCGGTGTCGGCGACGTGCGGCGGAGCGAGGCTCTGGTCGGTCTACGTGCCCAACGGCCGTGAGGTCGCGCACGACCACTACGCCTACAAGCTGCGCTGGCTGGAGGCGCTGAAGGCGGCCGTCGCGCAGGACGCCGCCGGTGCGCTGCCGTTCGCCGTCCTCGGTGACTACAACATCGCGCCCACCGACGAGGACGTCTGGGACCCGGCCGTCTTCGAGGGCGCCACACACGTCACGCCCGCCGAGCGGGAGGCGCTCGCCGCGCTGCGCGGGACGGGGCTCTCGGACGTGGTGCCGCGCCCGCTCAAGTACGACCGCCCCTACTCCTACTGGGACTACCGGCAGCTCGCCTTCCCCAAGAACCGAGGCATGCGCATCGACCTCGTCTACGGGAACGCCCCCTTCGCGGCCGCTGTCAAGGACAGTTACGTCGACCGTGAGGAGCGCAAGGGCAAGGGAGCCTCCGACCACGCCCCCGTCGTCGTCGACCTCGACGTCTGAGCGTCCGCGGCCTTCCGCCCGCGCCGCGCCGAACAGGCTGCAAAGAGAGGACCCGGGTTCGAATCCTGACGGCCCGGCTACGGCCGGGCCGTGGTGCAGCGGCCCAGCGCATTGTCTCCGTCGCCGACTCAGATCTCGGGCACTCACGATGCCGCCCCTCCCGCGAGGGGCGGCATCGAGCGTTCAGTGGACCGAGAACCCGCCGTCCACGAACAACGACTGCCCGGTCACATAGGCGGAGGCGTCGCTCGCCAGGAACACGGCGGCCCCCGCGAAGTCCTCGGCGAGCCCGTTGCGTCCCACCATGGTGCGCGCCGCCAGCGCCGCCACCCGCTCCGGGTCCGACGACAGCCGCTGGTTGAGCGGTGTCATGACGAATCCCGGCACCAGGGTGTTGCAGGTGACGCCGTACGGAGACCACGCCTCGGCCTGCGAGCGGGCCAGGGACTCCAGGGCCCCCTTGGACACCCCGTAGGCGCCGCTCTGGACGAAGGCCCGGTGGGCCTGCTGGGAGGTGATGTGAATGATCCGGCCGAAGCCCCGCTCGGCCATCCCGGGACCGAAGCGACTGCTCAGAAGGTGCGGCGCCTTGAGGTTCACCGTCATCGTGGTGTCCCACACCTCCTCGTCGATCTCGTTCATCGGCGGCCGGAGGTTCACTCCCGCACAGTTGACGAGGATGTCCGGCTCGCCGAACGCCGCAGCCGCCTGCTCACCGGCGGAACGTACACCGTCACCGGTACCGAGATCGGCGCTCACCCAGGCCGCCCGGCAGCCCTCCGCGGCGAGTTCACCGACGGTCCGCTCCAACTCCGCCTGCCTGCGGGCCACGACCACGACGGCGGCCCCCGCACGGGCCAGTGCGCCGGTGATGGCGCGACCGATCCCGGAGCTGCCCCCGGTCACCACGGCGACCCGGCCTTCCAGCGAGAAGAGTTCGGAGAGGTACTTCTGGGGTGTCATTCCCGTACCTTAGTCGGATGGCCGGATCATGTACGTCGGCGGTCCCGGAACCGCCACAGTCGCGTGCCCTGCGATGCGGAACGCCCGCGCGGTGAGATCCTGATGGTATGAACTTCCCCTTCCTGGACAACTGGCGTAAGCGCGTGGGCGGTACGCGGGAGGCGGCGCTCGCGGAGGCCGTGGAGACCGACCCGGACGGCGTGGCCGAACTGTTCGCGGAATGTGAACTTCTGCGGGCCCGCGCCGGCGACTGCGGACTCGAACTGGACGACTCCCCGGCATCGTTGTCCGAGCTCGACCAGCTGCCGCCGATCTGGCGCGACGACCCGGAGGAACTGCCCTGGGTGGGGAACGACGCGGGTCTCTACCTGGGCACCGTGCTGGTGCGCACGGTCCCGGGCGCCGCATGGGACATCCTCGCCGGCGGGAAACCCGTGGTGCGCCTCGCGTCCGGCCGTGAGATCGACGTGGTCGCCGCGGGCCTGGACTGGGCGATGTCGGGCAGCCCCGAGCTCTCCGAGATGTACGCCGAGTCCGCGGAGAGCGGGCCGGAGGCCAAAGCGCGATAAACAGCCTTATGGGCCGCGGGTGCGTGTCGCCCCGGCCCTCGTGCCCACCCCGGATAGTTTGCGCTGACCTCGACACAAGCGACAAGTGGGTAGGGCAGCGAATGGCCGTCGATCCTTTGATCGAACTGCGGGACGTCAACAAGCACTTCGGGACGTTGCACGTGCTGCAGAACATCAACCTCACCGTCGGCCGCGGGGAGGTGGTGGTGGTCATCGGGCCTTCGGGGTCGGGGAAGTCCACCCTGTGCCGGACCATCAACAGACTCGAGACGATCGAGTCGGGTCATATCGCCATCGACGGGAAGCCGCTCCCCGAGGAAGGGAAGGGACTCGCCGAACTCCGTGCCGAGGTGGGCATGGTCTTCCAGTCCTTCAACCTCTTCGCCCACAAGACGGTCCTGGCGAACGTCTCGCTGGCGCAGCTCAAGGTCCGCAAGCGCAAGAAGGACGAGGCCGACCAGCGTTCCCGGGAGCTTCTGGAGCGGGTGGGTCTCGCCTCCCAGGCGGACAAGTACCCCGCCCAGCTCTCCGGCGGCCAGCAGCAGCGTGTCGCGATCGCGCGCGCCCTCGCCATGGACCCCAAGGCACTCCTCTTCGACGAGCCGACATCCGCCCTCGACCCGGAGATGATCAACGAGGTGCTCGAGGTGATGCAGCAGCTCGCCCGGGAGGGCATGACCATGGTGGTCGTCACCCACGAGATGGGTTTCGCCCGGTCGGCGGCGAACCGCGTGGTCTTCATGGCCGACGGACGCATCGTCGAGGACCGCACCCCGGAGGACTTCTTCACCTCCCCGGAGAGCGACCGCGCCAAGGACTTCCTGTCCAAGATCCTCAAGCACTGACAGGGGCACCGTGGTGCGTACCAAGAACATCGTGGCCTTGCTGACCTGCCTCCTGGCGGTCGCCCTCGCCGCGGGCTGCGGCAGGGAGGGCAGCCCGCCCGTCAAGGGCCCCAAAGCGGGCGAGCTGCCCCGCTACACCGTGGACACGTCCTTCCGGCTGCCGGAGTCCAGGACCTGGACGAAGGCGAAGAAGCGCGGTCACCTCGTGGTGGGCGTCAAGGAGGACCAGCCCTACCTCGGGGAGAAGGACCCGGCCTCCGGGGTCTACTCGGGCTTCGACATCGAGATCGCCCGCATGATGGCGGCGTCACTCGGCTTCGAACCGAAGACCATCCGCTTCCGGACCATCGCCTCGGCCAACCGTGAGACGGCGCTCCAGAACGGGCAGATCGACTACTACGTCGGCACGTACACGATCAACGACATGCGCAAGAAGCTGGTGGGCTTCGCCGGTCCCTACTACATGGCGGGCCAGGGGCTCCTCGTCCGCACGGACGAGAACGACATCCACGGTCCCCAGGACCTGGCGGGCAAGACGGTCTGTTCGGCCGCGGGCTCCACCCCGTACCAGCGCATCGCCGCCGACTTCCCCGACGCCGACCTCGTCGCCTACGACACCTACTCGATCTGCGTCGACAACCTCCTGACCTTCCAGGTCGACGCCGTCACGACCGACGACGCGATCCTGCTCGGATTCGCGGCGAAGGCACCCGACGAGATGAAGGTCGTCGGCAAGCCCTTCTCCGAGGAGCCCTACGGCATCGGAGTGCCGCGCAGCGACAACGCACTGCGTGCCGCTCTCGACGACGCGCTGGAGGCGAACGAGAGGAACGGCAACTGGAAGAAGGCGTTCGAGGCGACCCTCGGGCTCTCGGGAGTTCCCGCTCCGAAACCCCCGCCCATCGACCGCTACCCGGCGAACTGAGGGGCCGGCCACCACCATGGACGTACTGACAGACAACTTCTCGCTCTACGGCAAGGGCTTCCTCGGCACCCTCGAACTCACCGTCTACGCCTCGATCCTGGCGCTGGTGCTCGGTTTCGTCATGGCGTCCTTCCGGGTCGCTCCGGTCGGCTCGCTCCGGGCGATCGGAACCGTGTGGGTCACGGTGCTCC
Organism: Streptomyces sp. NPDC059166; assembly: GCF_042755185.1. Classification (NCBI taxonomy): domain Bacteria; kingdom Bacillati; phylum Actinomycetota; class Actinomycetes; order Kitasatosporales; family Streptomycetaceae; genus Streptomyces; species Streptomyces sp. NPDC059166. The sequence goes on from NZ_JBHZCI010000025.1 coordinate 84,503, forward strand.
GCAACACGCCGCTGACCCTGCTGTTCTTCGCCGTGCTCCTGGGCCTGCCCCGCTTCGGCCTGGTCCTGCCCTTCCAGGTCTTCGCCGTCATCGCGCTCGGCTGCTACACCTCCGCCTTCATCTGCGAAGCGCTGCGGTCCGGCATCAACACCGTGCCCACCGGGCAGGGGGAAGCCGCCCGGAGCCTGGGCATGTCGTTCAGCCAGTCGCTGGGCACCGTGGTCCTCCCGCAGGCCTTCCGGACGGTGATCCCGCCCGTGGGATCCACCCTCATCGCCCTGGCGAAGAACTCCGCCATCGCCGGGGCCTTCAGCGTCACCGAGCTCCTCGGGACGTACAAGACACTCAACGAACTCGGCTACAGCATCATCTGGTCCTTCGTCTGGATCGCCGTCGGCTATCTGATCATCACCCTCGCCATCAGCGCCCTCTTCAACTTCCTGGAGAAGCGCTGGGGAGTCACCCGATGACCCACACCACCGCCACCGCCTCCGCGCTCTACGACATCCCGGGTCCCGCGACCCGCAAACGGCACCTGCTCTACGGAATCATCTCGACAGCGGTGATCCTCGGACTCTTCGCCTGGATCCTCTATCTGCTCTTCGACACGGACCAGTTCACCAGCGCCAAGTGGACGCCCTTCACCTACAAGGGCATCCAGGAACTGCTGCTGCGCGGGCTCGGCAACACCCTGAAGGCCTTCGCCTGCGCGGCGGTGCTCTCCCTCGCCCTCGGCGCGGTCCTCGCGGTCGGACGCCTGTCCGACCACCGGCCGGTCCGCTGGATCGCGACCGTGCTGGTCGAGTTCTTCCGCGCGATGCCGGTGCTGGTGATGATCTTCTTCATCTTCGTCGCGCTCAAGGTCCAGCCCCTGCCGGCCCTGGTGGCGGGGCTGACCCTGTACAACGGATCGGTGCTCGCCGAGGTCTTCCGGACCGGGATCAACTCCGTGGAACGCGGGCAGCGCGAGGCCGCGTACGCGCTGGGCATGCGCAAGACCCAGGTGACCACCTTCGTCCTCGCGCCCCAGGCCGTCCGCGCGATGCTGCCCACGATCATCAGCCAGCTGGTGGTGGCCCTGAAGGACACCTCCCTGGGATATCTGATCACCTACGAGGAATTCCTCCACGCGGGGAAGCTGATCGCGTCGAACCTCGACTACGACCTGCCTTTCATCCCGGTGGTCATGGTGATCTCGCCGATCTACATCGGGATGTGCATGCTGCTCTCGTGGTTCGCCACCTGGGTGGCCAGACGTCAGCGGCGCAATCCGAAGACCGAGGGCACGGGAGTCGCCACCGCGGAGCCGGGAACGGTGCTGCCGGGGCGGCCGCAGTAGAGCCGGCCCGCCGGTACGGCGGCAGCCGGTGATCACTCCCCGCGACGGACCCGGCCGGATGCCGGAGCTTCGCGGCGGGGGAGAAGGTCAGCTGCGCGTCGGCCGGAACAGGGCCATGGAGAGTGAGGGGGCTCAACCGGACAGTCCGCCGCGGTGCGGGGTGGTCCCACGTCGTCCTGGAGGGGACGTGGGACCACCCCGCACCCGCGCGCGAGGAGCCGCGGGCCACTGATACCGGCGGGCCGGGTCGTACGATCGGAGTACTGGGGCGGCGGACGTCCGCCCTGCCGGGGGAGCGCACATGCGATACGCCGAAGGGCCCAGCACAGCACGTCGGATCAGGATCGCCGCAGGGCCGGACCGGGTCTGGGAGATCCTGGCCGATGTCGAGGCCATGGCCCGCTGGAGCCCCGAACTGGTGCGGGTGGAGTGGCAGGACGGTGCCGGAGCCCCGGCGACGGGAGCCCGTTACATCGGGCACAACGAGCACCCCGTGAACGGGGAGTGGCGGACCGTCGCGCACTTCACCGAGTGCGAGCCGGGCCGGAGTCTGGTCTGGTGCGTCCTCGACGCCGAGGGGCGTTACGGGGAGCCGGCCGCGACGACGGGGGGCCGCATGGCGACCTGGTCGTTCACCCTGGAGCCCGGGACGGACGGAGTCCTGCTGACCCAGACGGTCACCATCGGCCCAGGCCGGAGTGGTCTGACCGCCTACATCGAGAAGGCGCCCGAGCGCGAGGAGGCGATCATCGCCTACCGGCTCGACGAGTTGGGCAAGGGCATGGAAGCGACGCTGAAGGGCGTCAAGGACGCCGTGGAGGCCGGCGCGAACTGAGGCTGGGCCTCCGCCCGCCGCCCGCGTCGGGCTTCTCCGAGCACCGGGAGCCTCCCGTGTGTGACTGCGGCCGGTGCGGACCGAGTACGGCGACGACAGGGTGCCCGTCCTCGCTCTCAAGGCCGGTGCCGACCAGTTGCTGTTCCCGCCCGACATCGACGTCGCGTACAACGGCGTCCTCGCCGCGGTCCGCAGCGGGGAGATCACCGAGGACCGCCTCGACGAGTCGGTCCTCCGCGTCCTGAGGATCAAGGACAAGGCGGGGCTGCTCACAGGCAGCCCCTACGTCTCCCCGAAGGACGTCGACCGGGTCGTCGGTGCCCGCCTGCACCGGCTCGCCGCCTCCCGCATCGCCGAGCGCACCACGACGCTGCTGGTCAACAAGGACCGTACGCTTCCCCTGCGCCCCGGCCGGAGGAAACTTCTCGTCGTGGGTGCCAGCCCGGCGTTCCCGACCGACAGCACCCGCACCACGGTGCCCGTGCTGGCCGAGGTCTTCGGTGAACTGGGCTACAGCACCACCCACCTGGCAACCGGCCGGACACCCGACGCGGCGGCGATCGACGCGGCCGTGGCCGCCGCACGGGGCCGGGACGCGGTGGTGGTCACCACCGACAACGTCGGCGCCACCAGCGCCCAGCGCACCCTGGTCTCCCGGCTGCTGTCGACCGGCGTACCCGTGGTCCACCTGGCCGTGCGCAATCCCTACGACATCGCCCACCTCGGCGAGGTGCCGGCATCGCTGGCGTCCTACTGCTGGACCGAGGTCGAACTGCGCGCCGCCGCACGGGTGATCGCGGGGCGCGTCGCCCCTCGTGGCAAGCTGCCCGTGCCCGTCCAGCGGGCCGACGATCCGGCCGAGACCCTCTTCGCGGCCGGTCACGGCCTGTCGTACCGCGACTGACGGACGCCCCGTCGCCTTCCGGCGCCGGTGCGCGCTTCCGCTTCGGGAGCGCGCACCGGCGTCTCGCCGCAGGGGCGGCCGGATCCGCGCGCGGCCGGGCGCGGGTGACACCCCGGCGGGCCTCAGCCGGCGGCCCGGTGGGAGGTGCGGGGCGACGCCGGGACCGGAGCCTGCGCGGGTCTGGTGACGTCACCGATCAGCTCGACCACATCGGGTCCGTAGGCCTGGGAGTTGACCACCTTGAGCAGCAGGACGAAGGAGCCGTTGCGGTACTTGCGCTGCAGCTTCTCGTGGTTGCGCATGAGGTAGCGGGAGGCCGCCTGGTTGGTGATGGCGCGCTGACCGCAGAACAGGAAGACGGGGCGGGCGTCCTGATTACCCGTCAGTCTGGCCAGCAGGACGACCTCCGAGACGCCCGGTTCCAGCCGGTAGCGCTCCGAGCCGATCTGGAAGGCGGCGCGGTCGGGTCCGGGCTCGGGGCCCGTATTGATGCTCACACCGGGAAGCAGGGACTGCAGGTGCGCGGCCATGCGCCGGTTCGAGGCCGGCCCGCCCACGCAGAACTCGGTGCGTTCGCCGAAGCCCTGTTGAGCGGTGTCGTGGGAGACGATCCGGGCGTGTGCCGAGCAGTCCTTGATCAGGGCGGAGAGTTCGAGCAGGGCGAAGACGTCGTGGCGGTGGACCGCGCCGTCGCCGCTGGTGTCGCGATTGACGACGAGCAGGCACTCCGAGTTCCCCGGCATCCCGAAGAACTCCTGCTTGCGGCGGAGCTTGCGCCGCCACAGGTACGTACGGGCGATCCAGCCGAGAGCGGCGCTGATCCCGGCGGCTATGAGACCGAGGACGATGTTGCGTACGTCGTCATTCATGAGCGCGCATATTAGCGGCCGGTTCGGACAGATGGCCGATGCGGTCCTGACGATCCGGCAGACGCGGCGTTACCCTGCGCGGACGATCCTTCACAGGAGGTACGGATGCGTCGTTCCGTCGGCCGGAATGTGTCGTTCCTAAGTGTGATCGCCGTCATCGGCTCGCTCGGCGCCGCCGCTCCCGCGGCCTCGGCGCCACCCGCCCCGCCTCCCAAGTCACCGGTGGCGGTCGGGTACGGGGGAGCGGTGTCGAGTGTCGACGCGGACGCCACGGCGGCCGGGATCGAGGTGCTCCGCAAGGGAGGGAACGCGGTTGACGCCGCCGTGGCCACCGCGGCCGCCCTGGGAGTGACCGAGCCGTACTCCGCGGGCATCGGGGGCGGTGGTTACTTCGTCCACTACGACGCACGGACCGGGCGCGTCGAGACCGTGGACGGCAGGGAGACGGCCCCGCGCAGCGCGGACTCCTCGCTCTTCCTGGAGAGCGGGAAACCGATCCCCTTCAACGACGCCGTCACCAGCGGCCTGAGCGTCGGCACCCCCGGTACGCCGGCCACCTGGCAGAAGGCGCTCGACGCGTGGGGCAGCAAGCCGCTCGGTCGGCTGCTCGAACCGGCCGAGCGGCTGGCCCGCGACGGGTTCACCGTGGACGAGACCTTCCGCTCGCAGACAGCCGCCAACCAGGCCAGGTTCGCGGATTTCCCCGCAACCGCGGAACTCTTCCTGCCCGGCGGCGAGTTGCCGGTCACCGGATCGGTCTTCAAGAACCCCGACCTCGCCCGCACCTACCGGACGATCGGACGTGAGGGCGTCGACGAGCTCTACCGGGGCCGGTTGGCCAGGGACATCGTGTCGACGGTGCGCAACCCGCCCGTGGACCCCGCCTCGACCCGGGTGGTGCGCCCGGGGGGTCTGACCGTCGCCGACCTGAAGGGGTACCGCGCCCTGCGTCAGGCACCGACGAGGAGCGGGTACCGAGGGCTCGACGTGTACGGCATCGCGCCGTCCTCCTCCGGCGGTACGAGCGTCGGCGAGGCGCTCAACATCCTGGAATCCACGGATCTTTCGAAGGTGAGCGAAGCGGCGTACCTGCACCGTCTCATCGAGGCGAGCAGGATCGCGTTCGCCGACCGGGGCCGCTGGCTGGGTGATCCCGCGTTCGAGGACGTGCCCACGAGGGAGCTCCTCAGCCGGCGCTTCGCCGACTCCCGTGCATGCCTCATCAAGGACGACTCCGTCCTCCCCAGCCCGGTCGCCCCCGGCGACCCGCGCCGCCCCGTGCCGTGCGCGAGTGGGGGGACGGCCGCCCCGACGACGTACGAGGGGGAGAACACGACACACCTGACCACCGCCGACAGGTGGGGCAACGTGGTCGCGTACACCCTCACGATCGAGTCGACCGGCGGCAGCGGCATCACCGTCCCCGGGCGGGGATTCCTGCTCAACAACGAGCTGACCGACTTCTCGTTCGCCCCGGCGAACCCCGCGGTGCACGACCCGAACCTGCCCGGTCCGTCCAAGCGCCCCCGCTCGTCGATCTCGCCGACCGTCGTGCTGGACCACGGAAAGCCCGTACTCGCTCTGGGGTCACCGGGGGGCGCCACCATCATCACCACCGTCCTCCAGTCGCTGACCGGCCACCTCGACCGGGGACTTCCGCTCGTCGACGCGATCGCGGCGCCGCGTGCCAGTCAGCGCAATTCGCCCACCACCGAGATCGAGCCCGGACTGTGGAACAGCCCGGTGCGCGGGCAGCTGGAAGCGATCGGACACGTGTTCAAGGAGAATCCGGAGATCGGGGCGGCCACCGGCATCCAGCGGCTGCCCGGCGGGCGCTGGCTGGCGGCTGCTGAAAAGGTGCGGCGTGGCGGCGGCTCGGCCATGGTGGTGCACCCGAGCGGCCGACCGTGACGGTGCTGCGCGGGTGAGCGTCCTCGGGGCCGGTACGGACGCTCGCGTCGTACCGGCCCCGAGGACGTGGAGCGGCTCGGCCGCGTCCGTAAGGGAGGCTCCGCCCGGGGCCTCCGAGTCCAGTGAAAGGGCATCCCCACGGTGCGACGAACACGCATGCTCGCCCTCGCCGCCTCCGCGGCAGCTCTGGCCGCCTCCGCCCTTCCCGCCGCTGCGGGCTCCGCGGCCGGCGGCGTGAGCGAAGGGACGGTCGGCGCCGCCGAACTGCTGGACCGGGTCAGGGACTGCACCCGGATCTCCCACGGGAAGTACCGGACGGACCAGGGTGCCCCGGCGGACATTCCGGTGTGCGGGACGAAGGAGGCCGTGTTCTGGACGGCGGACATGGACATCGACTGCGACGGGAGATCCACGAAGGTCTGCAACAGGAAGGCCGACCCGTCGTTCCAGGCCCGGACGGCCTTCCAGACGTCCACCGGAAAGGCACTGGACGCCGCCACCCTGCCGTACATCGTGGTCCCCGGGCCGGGACCGGTGTGGAAGTACGCCGAGTGGGGGATTGAGGGCGGAAGTGTGGCCGCGGTCATCCATGAAGGGAAGGTCCGCTACGCGGTCGTCGGCGACACCGGTCCGACCGGCATCATCGGTGAGGCGTCCTACGCGACCGCCAAGGGCCTCGGCATCGATCCCGACCCGAGGACGGGGGGCGCCGCCTCCGGGGTGACCTATATCGTGTTCCGGAATTCCCAGGTCACGCCCATCGAGGACCACACGGCCGCGGTCAGCGAAGGGGAGGAGCTCGCCCGGGCGTTCGTGTCGGGCGGCTGAGCGGCGCGACCGGTGTCAGAGGGCGGTCAGGATGCGGGGGCCGCGCTCCGTCACAGCCACCGTGTGCTCGGCGTGGGCGGCGCGGCTGCCGTCATCCGTCCGGAGGGTCCAGCCGTCCGGGTCGGCGTGGAAGACGTCCTGGCCGCCGGCGATCAGCATCGGTTCGATGGCCAGCACCATCCCGTGCTTCAGAGGCATGCCGCGTCCGGGGCGTCCCTCGTTCGGCACGGAGGGGTCCTCGTGCATCTGCCGGCCCACGCCGTGCCCGCCGAAACCCTCCGGGATGCCGTACCCGGCCTTCCTGCAGACCGTGCCGATGGCGTGGGCGATGTCGCCGATCCGGTTGCCGACGACGGCCGCGGCGATGCCCGCGTCCAGTGCCTCGAACGCGGTCTCGACGAGGCGGACGTCCTCCTGCCTCGGCCTGCCGACGATGAAGCTGACCGCGGAGTCGCCCGCCCAGCCGTTCAGGGTCGCGCCCGCGTCGATGCTCACCAGGTCGCCGTCACGCAGCCGGTACCCGTCCGGGATGCCGTGCACGATGGCGTCGTTCACGGAGGCGCAGATCACCGCAGGGAACGGGGTGGGGGCGAAGTGGGGCTTGTAGTGGAGGAAGGGCGAGCCCGCACCGGCCTCACGCAGTACGCCGTGCGCGATCTCGTCGAGTTCGCGCAGTGACACGCCGACCTTCGCGGCATCCCGCGCGGCGTCGAGCATCCGCGCGACGACCCGGCCGGTCTCACGCATCGCTTCGATGGACGAATCCGTCTTGAGTTGAACCATGCCAATTACTATACCGGTCCGACCGGTATTAGAATGACGGCATGGTCCGTACCCCCCTGACCCCCGAAGAGCGCCGCCGCGGCGAGCGGCTCGGCGAACTGCTGCGCGAGGCGCGCGGCGGGCGCAGTATGACCGCGATCGCCGCGAGCGCGGGAATCTCGGCCGAGACGCTACGCAAGATCGAGACGGGGCGGGCGCCCACCCCCGCCTTCTTCACGGTGGCGGCTCTCGCCGGAGCGCTCGGGCTCTCCATGGACGAGCTGCTCACCCGGTGCGGACCCGCGGTGGGGGTGGTGCCGGAGCCGGGGGCGCTGCCCCTCACCGCATGAGGCCGGATAGGCTCCCGCCCGTGACTCTCCAGGACTTCGCCCGCAGTGAGTACGTCAGCCTGACCACGTACCGGAAGGACGGCACCCCCGTCGCGACACCCGTGTGGGCGGCGGCGGACGGTCACGTGCTGTACATCTGGACCCGGTCCGACTCCTGGAAGGTCAAGCGGCTGCGCAACGACAGCCGGGTCCGTGTGACGGTCTGCGACGTCCGGGGCCGGATCGCGGACGGCGCGCCGAGCGCCGAGGGTGCGGCCAGGCTCCTCGACGCCCGGGAGACGGGCGGGGTGCGCAAACTGCTCGCCCGTAAGTACACCTGGAAGTTCTGGCTGGTGGACTGGCCCGCCATGGTCGCGCGGCTCGGGAAGCGCCCCCACACGGGGATCGCGGTCGAGTTCGGCGAAGCCTGAGCCCTCGTGTCGCGACCGCGCCGCATCAGCTCCGAAAAGCGCGCGTAGCCGGTCCGTAACACGCCTGCGGTCGAATGCCCGCGGACTGGAATGCTCCAGTCCCTGGCGACCGATGAGGGCGACGGTGACAGTGCGTCAACAGGCTGCGGAAGTAAGGGCGTTCGCCGACTACCTGCGGGATCTGGCCGCCTTGCTCGATCCTGGACAAGGCTGGTACGGGGTCTTCCGCGCGCGAGATCCCGAAGGCATGCGCGCCTGCTTCGAAGGGCGCGAGGTGCCGCCCTGGGACGTGGTCGAGTCGCTGCTGCAGGACCTCGCCGCGGTACGCGGGGCCGGGTTCGCGGCCCGGGAGTCCCTGCGGGCGGCGGCGCTGTGCGCGGCTTCGGCCGCAGCTCACGACCGGCGCCCCGGAGGCAGGCAGGCCCTCGTCGACCGTCTGGGCGTGATGCTCCAGGAGCAGTCCTACGCGGCCCGGAGGATGCGGGCCGCTGGAGCGGGCGGGCCGGGCGCGCAGGCGGGTGAGTCGGACGCCCTGGCGTGGGCGCGGGACGATCACGCCAGGGCCACGGCCCGCTGCGACGAACTCCGCGACCGGCTCTCGGCCGTGGACGGTACGGTGCCGGACGCCTGGTTCGGGGAACAGGGCGCCGCCGTGCCGAGCCCCGCCGCCGAGGCGCCCGGCCCCCGTCGGCCGGAGGACCCCGGGGCCTCCCGGGAGCGCGCCGGCGAGCATCAGCGGGTCGCGGTCGCGAGACGCCGCAAGCCGCGGGGAGCGCGGTTCGCCGGACTGGAGGCCGACGAGGAGGATGCCGCGCCCATGCCGTCGGCGGTGCCCGTGCTGCCTGCGCCCTCCCCGGCGACCGCGGCGCCGCGCGGCGCACGGTTCGGAGGTGCGGCGGTCGGACGGGAGCCCGAACCGATCCGGCGGGCGGACGCCGAGCCCGACCCCGCGGTGCTCCGGGCCGCCGACGACACCGTCACCCTGCTCCTGGGGCTGCGCGCCCAGGGCCGCACCGGAGAGGCGCACGTCGTGCTCTGCGAGGCCGCGGGCCGGCCCGCCGGGCATCTGCCTGTGCTCGCCGTCGCCCTGCACCGGGCCGGCCTGGACGCCGACTGGGCGACCCTCCTGTGGGAGGTGTCCACTCTTCCGCCGTCGGAACTTGCCGCCGCCGCAGGTGCGTTGGCCGCGGCAGGCCGTGCCGGCGACTGCCGGCAGCTGCTCCGCCAAGGGGTGTCCAGGCCGGCCGCCGAGGTAGCCGATGCCGTCGTCGCACTCGACCGGGCAGGACTTGAACCGGAGGCGCGGGCCCTGCTGGGGGCGTTCGTCCGTGCACACACGCCGGAGGACTCGGCACGCATCGCGGAGCGCGGCCCCCGGCGCCTCGTGTCCCAACTGATCGCCGCCGCAAGGGAGGTGTCCGCAGCCCACGAGTGGGACGTGGTCCACGCCCTGCGGGTCGCCGGCATCGCGGCCCCCTGACGCCGCCCGGTGGGGGAGGGCGGGAGCCCGCCCCGAGCGGACCGGCCGGCCGGGGGTCCCGTGCGCCCCGAGCGGACCGGCCGCCGGATGCCCCCGTTGTGCCCCGAGCGGACCACCGGCCGGTCCGATACCCGCGGGGCCTTCACTCCGATGTCCGCGGGGCCTTCACGGTGGTCAGTGGCCGGTCGGAGAACCCGTGGAAGCGCGTCCGGCGGCCCCCGGGCAGGTCCGGCGCCCACCACCGGGAGAGTGCGGCGGAGTGCGCCGACCGGTTCAGCGGACCCCGAGAAGCCCGTCGAGCAGTCCGCCGACCAGTTCGCCGAGCGGGCCACGTTCGCCGTCCGTCCCCTCGCCGTCCGTCCCCTCGTCGGACGGTTCCTGGGCGCCGCCACCGGCGGGAGCGGGGGTGTCCGCGTCCGGCCCGGCGCCGGCCGAGGGGTCCTCCGCGCCCCGGTCGCCGCCCGCGCCCCCGGCCTGGGCGGCGGGCTCCGGGGCGGACACGTCGCCGGTGCGACCAGCCTCCTCGGACGGCCCCCTCGCCGGAGCCACGACCGCCTGACCGGACTGCGGCGGGTCGATCACGGGGATTGCGCCGGGGTCACCCGAACCCCTGCGCGGTTCAGGTGTCACGGCCGGTGCGGCGGCGGGTGGCAACTCCTCCTCGGCGGCACCGGCCTGCTCCGTGGGCGCCGGGCGCGGTGTGCGGCCGTCGGCCGCGGTCGCGCCCGGCGCGGCGTCGCGGTCCAGGCCCATGGCCCGGGGCAGCCGCAGGAAGGGTGCGGTGGAGTCGCCTCCGGCCAGGGTGGCCGCCAGGGTCGCGGCGTAGCAGGCGCAGCAGAGCGCGGCGATCGTCCCCGCCCGGCGCCATGTCCGGCCGCGCCGCCCCGTCGCGTCGACGAAGACCGGGCCGTCGGAGGGGGTGGCGCTCGGGTTGTCCCGCGCGGAGACGAGGGCCGCGTGGTCCGGGTCCACGTCCGCCACGGCATCCCCGTCCGGGGCAGCCACCTGATCGCGCGCCGCCGGGCCGGGTCCGCCGTCCCCGCTCGGTACTGCTCCGCTCTCCCGCTTCTCGTCCGCCACTGCCCCGCGTATGCCCATGGGCCTCTCCACCGTGTCTGCCCGTCCGGGCGGAAGTCGTCTTCGAGGGGTTCGCGCGGGTGCGCCCCGGGAGTCCCGGCTGCGTCGCCGGCCCCTTCCCCTCCTCGCATCCGGTTCGGAGCCAACGGCCTTCCGGATTGGTCCTATCGGCTGCTGAACCGATAACCGCAGGAGGCGGTTTGAGGTAACGCGCGCTTCCCCCGGGATCTCCGCGCCTTGTCGCGATCGCGCACTCAGGGTTTCCCGGTCCCCGGCCCGTGTTCTCGCGGGTGTGGACCGCTCGGGTACGAAACATGATCGACTCAGCCGGTTCACGGCGATGGTCTTGCCCCGTTGTGTGACGGGGCTTACGTTCTCCTCCTATGCACCGTGTCTACGGGCGTAGAGAACGCAGAGGCTCTCTGACGCCGCGTCGAAGGAGCAGCTCATGTCCCACGTCGTACGCGCCGCACTCGTCCAGGCGACCTGGACCGGCGACACCGAATCGATGATCGCCAAGCATGAGGAACACGCGCGCGAGGCAGCCCGGCAGGGTGCGAAGATCATCGGCTTCCAGGAAGTCTTCAACGCCCCGTACTTCTGTCAGGTCCAGGAGCCGGAGCACTACCGCTGGGCCGAAGCCGTCCCGGACGGGCCGACCGTCCGCCGTATGCAGGACCTCGCCCGCGAGACGGGCATGGTCGTCGTCGTCCCGGTCTTCGAGCTGGAGCAGTCCGGCTTCTACTACAACACGGCCGCCGTGATCGACGCCGACGGCTCGTACCTGGGCAAGTACCGGAAGCACCACATCCCCCAGGTCAAGGGGTTCTGGGAGAAGTACTACTTCAAGCCCGGCAACGCCGGCTGGCCGGTCTTCGACACGGCCGTCGGCAAGGTCGGCGTCTACATCTGCTACGACCGGCACTTCCCGGAAGGATGGCGGCAACTCGGTCTCAACGGGGCTCAGTTGGTGTACAACCCGTCGGCCACCTCGCGAGGGCTCTCCGGCTACCTGTGGCAGCTGGAGCAGCCCGCATCCGCCGTCGCCAACGAGTACTTCATCGCCGCGATCAACCGCGTGGGCCAGGAGGAGTACGGGGACAACGACTTCTACGGCACGAGCTACTTCGTCGACCCGCGCGGCCAGTTCGTCGGCGAGGTGGCCAGTGACAAGGAGGAGGAACTCCTCGTGCGGGACCTCGACTTCGGCCTGATCGAGGAGGTCCGTCAGCAGTGGGCCTTCTACCGGGACCGCAGGCCCGACGCCTACGAGGGGCTGGTGGAGCCGTGAGCGCACTGCACGAGAGGCACCTGGCCGTCAGCCCCGACTGGCTGGCGCTCTACTACCGTCAGCCGCTGGAGCTGACCCACGGCGAGGGGCGTCACGTCTGGGACGCGGACGGAAACCGCTACCTCGACTTCTTCGGCGGCATCCTCACCACGATGACCGCGCACGCCCTGCCCGAGGTCACCAAGGCCGTCTCCGAGCAGGCCGGGCGGATCATCCACTCCTCGACCCTCTACCTCAACCGGCCCATGGTCGAACTCGCCGAACGGATCGCCGCGCTCTCCGGCATTCCGGACCCGCGGGTCTTCTTCACGACATCGGGCACAGAGGCCAACGACACCGCGCTGCTGCTGGCCACCGCCCACCGGGGGTCCAACCAGATCCTGGCGATGCGCAACAGCTACCACGGCAGGTCGTTCTCCGCCGTGTCCGTCACGGGCAACAGGTCCTGGTCGACGACCAGCCTGTCGCCGTTGCAGACGATGTACGTCCACGGAGGGGTCCGGGGCCGGGGGCCCTACGCCGAGCTGAGCGACGACAGATTCATCAAGGCATGCGTGGCCGACCTCGAGGACCTGCTCGGACACACCAGGGGTGCCGCCGCGCTGATCGCCGAACCGGTCCAGGGGGTGGGCGGGTTCACCGCCCCGCCCGACGGTCTCTACGCGGCCTTCCGCGAGGTCCTCGACCGGCACGGAATCCTCTGGATCTCCGACGAGGTGCAGACCGGCTGGGGGCGCACCGGCGACCACTTCTGGGGCTGGCAGGCCCATGCTTCCAGCGGACCGCCCGACATCCTCACCTTCGCCAAGGGGATCGGCAACGGGATGTCCATCGGCGGCGTCGTCGCCCGGGCCGAGGTCATGAACTCGCTGGACGCCAACTCCATCTCGACGTTCGGCGGTTCACCGATCACCATGGCCGCCGGGCTCGCCAACCTCTCCTACCTGCTGGAACACGATCTCCAGGGCAACGCCCGGCGGGTCGGCGGACTCCTCATCGAGCGGCTCCGGGCGGTCGGCGCCGCCTCGCCCGCCGTGCGGGAGGTACGCGGACGGGGGCTCATGATCGGTGTCGAACTGGTCAGGCCCGGCAGCGACGAGGCCGACCCGGACGCCGCGGCGGCCGTACTCGAAGCGGCCCGCGAGGGCGGACTGCTCATCGGCAAGGGCGGTGGCCACGACACCAGCGTCCTCCGGATCGCGCCGCCGCTCTCACTCACCGTCGAGGAGGCCGAGACGGGCGCGGCCATCCTGGGCGAGGCGTTGCGGGCGGCCGGTTAGGACCCCCGGCTGCCCGCCCGTCCTCCGCGGGCGGGCAGCCGGCCACCTCGGCGACCGGGTCAGGTCGCCGACGCGAATGGAGACGAGTAGTGACACGCACTCTGATCACCGGCGGACTGGTCGTCACGGCGTCCGACGAACTCCACGTGGACGTGCTCGTGGAGGGCGGACGGGTCGTCGCCCTCGCGACTCCTGGAAGCCACGGCTGGACCGCCGACCGGGTCCTCGACGCCACGGGGAAGTACGTCCTCCCGGGCGGTGTCGACGCGCACACCCATATGGAGATGCCGTTCGGCGGCACGTACGCCGCCGACACCTTCGAGACGGGGACCCGGGCCGCCGCCTGGGGAGGCACCACGACCATCGTGGACTTCGCCATCCAGAGCATCGGCGGCTCACTTCAGGAAGGGCTCGACGCCTGGCACGGGAAGGCCGACGGCAGGTGCGCCATCGACTACGCCTTCCACATGATCCTCTCGGACGTGAACCGGTCGACGCTCAAGGAGATGGACCGTCTGGTGGCGGAGGGTGTCACCTCCTTCAAGCTCTTCATGGCCTACCCGGGGGTGTTCTACAGCGACGACGGCCGGATCCTCCGCGCCATGCAGCAGGCCTCCGGCAACGGAGGCCTGATCATGATGCACGCGGAGAACGGCATCGCCATCGACGTCCTGGTCGAGCAGGCACTCGCCGAGGGACGCACCGACCCGCGTCACCACGGCGACGTCCGCAAGGTCGCCCTGGAGGCCGAGGCCACCCACCGCGCCGTCCAGCTGGCCCGGGTCGCCGGATCGCCGCTCTACGTCGTGCACGTCTCCGCGGACGAGGCCGTCGCCGAGATCGCGAGCGCCCGCCACAAGGGGCTCCCGGTGTTCGGCGAGACCTGTCCGCAGTACCTCTTCCTCTCCACGGACAACCTCGCCGAACCGGACTTCGAGGGCGCCAAATACGTGTGCTCGACACCGCTGCGCCCGCGGGAGCACCAGGAGGTGCTCTGGCGCGGGCTGCGGAACGACGAGCTGCAGGTCGTGTCCACCGACCACTGCCCGTTCTGCTTCTCCGGCCAGAAGGAGATGGGCCGCGGGGACTTCTCCAAGATCCCGAACGGCATGCCCGGTGTGGAGAACCGCATGGACCTGCTGCACCAGGCGGTCGTCGAGGGCCGGATCTCGCGCCGGCGCTGGATCGACATCGCCTGTGCCTCACCGGCCCGGATGTTCGGGCTCTACCCGAAGAAGGGCACCGTGGCACCGGGCGCCGACGCCGACATCGTCATCTACGACCCGGCCGCCGAGCAGACCATCTCCGCCGCGACCCATCACATGAACGTCGACTACTCCGCCTACGAGGGGAAGCGTGTGACGGGCCGGGTGGAGACGGTGCTCTCGCGGGGCGTCCCGGTCATCGAAGGAGGCGAGTACGTGGGGCACCCGGGGCACGGTACCTATCTGCCCCGGGGGACGTGCCAGTACCTCTGAGGGCCTTCGTCGGCCGCTTCGCGGGCGGGGTCCTACTCCCTGACGAAGGCCAGGAGGTCGGGGTTGATGACCTCCGGGTGGGTCGAGAGCATCCCGTGGGGGTAGCCCTCGTAGGTCTTCAGCCGGCTGTCGGCGAGGAGCTTCGCCGACAGCGGCCCGGCGTCCTCGTAGGGGACGACCTGGTCGTCGGTGCCGTGGGCGACCAGGACGGGGACCTGGATGCTCTTGAGGTCCTCGGTGAAGTCGGTCTCCGAGAAGGCCTTGATGCACTCGTAGTGCGCGTTGGCCGCGCCCCGCATGCCCTGCCGCCACCAGTTGTCGATGAGCCCCTGCGACACCTCGGCACCGGGGCGGTTGAATCCGTAGAAGGGGCCCGAGGCCACCTCGATGTAGAACTGCGCGCGGTTGGCCGCGAGGGAGGCGCGGAAGCCGTCGAAGACCTCGATCGGGAGGCCGCCGGGGTTCGAGGCGGACTTCACCATGACCGGAGGCACCGCGCTGACCAGAACTGCCTTGGCGACCCGTCCCGGCTCCGCCCTGGCGACGTACCGCGCCACCTCGCCGCCGCCGGTGGAGTGGCCGATGTGCACGGCGCCGCGCAGGTCGAGTGCCTCGGTCACCGCTGCCACGTCGGCCGCGTAGGTGTCCATCTCGTGTCCGCCGGCGCTCTGGCCGGAGCGTCCGTGGCCCCGCCTGTCGTGTGCGACGACCCGGTAGCCGTGGGAGAGGAAGAACAGCATCTGGCTGTCCCAGTCGTCCGCGCTGAGAGGCCATCCGTGGTGGAACATGACCGGCTGGGCGTCGCGCGGACCCCAGTCCTTGTAGAAGATGCTCGTGCCGTCTGCGGTGGTGACCGTGCCCATGTCGATCCTTCGGCTGGAGACGCTGGAACCGCCCGCGCGACGACGATGGGTGCGGGCGGGCGGGGAACTCTCGCGTGCGCGTGTCGGACGGCCTCGCGGGCGGATCCGCGTCCACCGGTGGCAAGGCCGAGGCCCAACTCTGGGAACCATACCGGCAAGCGACAAACCTCTCATTTCGTGCATCCGGCGGAGGTGGGCCGGGTCGCCCGCCCGACGCCCTTCCGGGCGTCCCGCGCCGGGCGCCTCCGGTCCGGGCCGGCGCGTGGGCCGCCCCCCGAAGTCCGCGACGAGGTCCAGGGCGGTCGCTCCGCGACTCGCCTCGCCCCGGAGCCGCAGTGCCGGGCCCGCGCGGCCCGGCGTGGAAGGCTGCCCTCGGGGCGCGTCGTCCGGGGAGCGTTCCGCGGCCCTGCCGCCCGCGTGCCGGACGACTCACCCACCGGCCGGTCGCGGCGTCCACACCCGCGTGCCACGTGTCAGTACTTCGGCTAGGAGCATCTGTCATGGAATTTGGGCTCGTCCTCCAGACCGACCCGCCCGCCTCGGCGGTCGTCGGCCTCATGCGCCGCGCGGAACGCAACGGCTTCCGCTACGGCTGGACCTTCGACTCGACGGTGCTGTGGCAGGAACCGTTCGTCATCTACAGCCGGATCCTGGAACACACCGAACGGCTGACCGTCGGACCGATGGTGACCAATCCGGGGACCCGCACCTGGGAGGTCACCGCATCCACCTTCGCCACCCTCAACGAGATGTACGGCAACCGCACCGTCTGCGGCATCGGCCGCGGCGACTCCGCGATGAGGGTGGCGGGCCGCAAGCCCAACACCCTGGCGCGCCTCGGCGAGGCCATCGACGTGATCCGGGACCTCGCCGAGGGCCGGGAGGCCGAGGTCGACGGGCAGGCGGTCAGGCTCCCCTGGGTGAAGGAAGGCAGGCTCCCCGTCTGGATGGCCGCGTACGGGCCCAAGGCCCTCGCGCTGGCCGGGGAGAAGGCCGACGGCTTCATCCTCCAGCTGGCCGACCCCTACCTCACCGAGTGGATGGTCAAGGCGGTACGCGACGCGGCGGCCGCGGCGGGCCGGGACCCGGACTCCCTGACCATCTGCGTCGCCGCGCCGGCCTATGTCGGCGACGACCTGGCGCACGCGCGTGAACAGTGCCGCTGGTTCGGCGGA
The DNA here is from genome assembly GCF_042755185.1 of Streptomyces sp. NPDC059166. Lineage (NCBI taxonomy): Bacteria > Bacillati > Actinomycetota > Actinomycetes > Kitasatosporales > Streptomycetaceae > Streptomyces > Streptomyces sp. NPDC059166. The sequence goes on from NZ_JBHZCI010000025.1 coordinate 101,355, forward strand.
ATGGTGGGCAACCACGTCGCCGATCTCGTCTCCCGCTACGGGGAGCACTCCGGTCTCGTGCCGGAGGCCCTCACCCAGTACATCGAGGGGCGCTCCGGTTACGACTACAGCCACCACGGCCGGGCCGGCAACCCGGACACGGCGTTCGTCCCGGACGAGATCGTGGACCGTTTCTGCCTGCTGGGCCCGCCCGAGGCGCACATCGAGAAACTCATGACCCTGCGGGACCTCGGCGTCGACCAGTTCGCCGTCTACGACATGCACGACGCCCGCGAGGCGACCATCGACGCGTACGGCTCCAAGATCATCCCCGCGCTCTCCTGACTCCTCCGCACCTCCGCGCCCCGCACGGCACATCTCCCGAGCGAAGGGTCACCACACCATGACCGCCACCGCCCCACCCCCGCCACCGCCCGCCTCCGGCGGGCCGATATCCGGTTCCACGGGCCGGGCCGAGCTCGCCCCCGGAGCAGTCCCCGGCGACTCCCGGTTCGTCAACGACGACCTGCTGCCGGTGCCACTGGAGCGCCGCACCTGGACGACGTACAACTTCGCCGCGCTGTGGATCGGGATGGCGCACAACATCCCGTCCTGGCTGCTCGCCTCCGGGCTCGTGGCCCTCGGCATGGACTGGAAGCAGGCCGTACTCACCATCGCGCTGGCCAATGTGATCGTGCTGGCGCCGATGCTGCTGACCGGACACGCCGGTCCCAAGTACGGCATCCCCTTCCCCGTGCTGGCCCGTGCCTCCTTCGGGCTGCGCGGCGCCAACCTGCCGGCGCTGATCCGGGCGGCGGTCGCCTGCGCCTGGTTCGGGATCCAGACCTGGATCGGCGGGGTGGGGATCTTCACGCTGCTGGGCAAGATGTTCGGCGGCTGGGCGCAAGCCGGAGAGATCGGCGGTCAGCCCTGGACACTCTGGCTCTGCTTCGTCCTGTTCTGGGCCCTCGAACTCGCGATCATCCACCGGGGCATGGACACCCTGCGCCGCTTCGAGAACTGGGCGGCACCCTTCGTCCTCGTCGGCGCCGTCGTGCTGCTGGTCTGGATCGCGGTCAAGGCGGGCGGCTTCGGTCCGCTGCTGGACCAGCCCTCGGCGCTCGGCTGGGGGTCGGACTTCTGGCCGGTCTTCTTCCCCTCCCTCATGGGCATGATCGCCTTCTGGTCGACGCTCTCCCTGAACATCCCGGACTTCACCCGCTTCGGAGCCGGGCAACGCGCCCAGATCCGGGGTCAGTCGCTCGGGCTCCCCACCACGATGACCTTCTTCGCGCTGCTCTCGGTCTTCGTCACCTCCGGATCGCAGGCGGTGTACGGGGAGGCGGTCTGGGACCCGGTCCAGCTCGTCGCGAGGACCGACAACGTCTTCGGTCTGCTCTTCGGCCTCGTCACCGTGCTGATCGCGACCATCTCCGTGAACATCGCGGCCAACGTCGTCTCGCCGGCCTACGACCTCGCCAATCTCGCCCCCAAGCTGATCAGCTTCCGCACCGGCGCCCTGATCACCGGTGTGGTGGGTGTCCTGATCATGCCGTGGAAGCTCACCGAGACCCCCGAGCTCTACATCTTCACCTGGCTCGGGCTGGTGGGCGGCCTGCTGGGGACGGTGGCCGGAATCCTGATCGCCGACTACTGGATCGTCCGCCGGACCGTCCTGCACCTGCCCGATCTCTATCTGCCGGGCGGCCGGTACTGGTACACGGCGGGCTGGAACTGGCGTGCGGTCGTGGCCTTCGCCGTCGGCGGTGTCCTCGCGGTGGGCGGTTCGCACTCCGCCCCGGGCGCGGGGCCGTTCCCGGACGACGGACTCGTCCCGTTCCTGAGGCCGCTCGCCGACTACGGCTGGGCCGTCGGTCTGGCCTCCTCGCTCGTGCTGTACACGTCGCTGAGCCAGGGGGTCAGGAGGGGGCGGACGTCCGGCCGAGCAGGGAGCTGATGTCCACCGTCTCGTCCGCGGACGGCGTGGCCGTGGGAACCGGCTCGTCGTAGTCGGTGAGGTCCACGGCCGCGTCCGCTCCGCCGCCCCGCAGCGTGACGCGTACGGGGTGGTGTTCGCCTCCGGTGTCCACGTACGTGGTCGTGGTCGGACGGCCGCCGTCGGTCCTGGTCACGGGTATCGCCCGTACCCCGTCGACGGTGGTCGCCTCGCCCTTGGTGAACCGCGCGTCCGGCGAGCCGGGGTTGTCGGAGACGAGTTCGCGGAAGGTGTCCAGGTCACAGGCCTGCACGGCGGGACGCAGCCTGGAGTCGGAGGCGTCGCCCTTGAGATACCGGCCGGCCACGACGGCCTCGAAGGCCTCGCCTCCGATCGGCACCTGGTTCTCCCAGAAGTCGGCGTCCGGCTTCACCCAGACGTCGTCGCCCCGTTTCACGATCTCGATGTCGCCCTTACCGCTCCCCAGATCGATGTCGCCCGCGCAGTTCCCGGACCGGTCGAGGCTGAGGTCGACGGTCATCGGGTCCCTGCCCTCACCCAGGTCGCCCTGCGCGCGGAGGCGCAGCGAGTCGGCGCCGAGCAGGGCTTCCCGGGAACGGTCGGCGATCTGCTGCGCGGGGAGGGACTCGAAGCCGTCGTCGGCGCGAGCCGCCGCACCCGTGGTGACGGTGAGTACGACGACGGCCGCGCAGGCGGCTGCACGGGCTGCGATGCGCTGACCTGTCACGGTGCCTCCTCGGAGAACGCCCCTGGTCAAGGCCCTTGCGGGGTTCACCCCTTTCAGCGAGCGTACGCCTGCGCGCGGTCGCGTGCGCGGCGGACCTGGTGCACGGAGAGTGATTCCGCGCGCCGTTTTCCGCTACGGAACGTGGGGGATGAGCTGCCGTGAAGACCACTTGAACCGACCCGGATCCACCGGAACGGCCCGCCTCATCCGAACCGAGACGGATGTACCGGAACCGGCCCGGATCATCCGCACCGGTCCGTAGCGAAGGGGAGAACATGAAGAAGCCGTACCGCGGGAGCGCCGTCCGGTCCCTGACGAGGGGCGCGACCGTCCTGGGACTGGCCGTCGCCCTGGCCGCGCCCGCCACGGGCGCGGTTGCCGTGGCGCCAGCCGCGACCCCTCCGGGCCTGTCCTGCGACACGGGGAAGCACGCCGTCGACGACTACACCGGCTACGCGCTCTGCAGGAACGACGGCACGGCCACCCAGACCTTCTGGGTCCACCTGGTGTGCGGCTGGTCCCCGGATGTGGACGGCGACCACGTCACACTGCGGCCGGGTGAGTCCGGGCAGTCGACGGCACACTGCGCCGGTCTGGGCACGGGAATCGGCGAGATCCACGTCCGTCCGTAGCGCCGTGCCGTGCGCGCGCACGTACGGCGGCCGCGCCGCCGTGGCGGCCCCGGTGCGGGGTCCTTGAGCGCACCCTCCCGCCTCGTTACCCTCCAGTAGACCCGCCCGGGCGGGCCCCGGGCGCATGCCGGGGGCGGTGCCCCCGCTGACGCGAGGAGGCGGTGGCGATGTCCTCAGCAGACCCCACGGAGCGGACCGGTCCGAGCGGGCCGCCCAGGCCGTCGGAGCAGCCGTCCCCGCAGCCCGGGCTGGTGGACTGCGCCCGGCTGCTGGCCGAGGGCCGGACGACGTCGACCGGGCTGGTCGCGGCGGCGCTGGCGCGAATCGAGGCGAGCCGGCACGTGCTCAACGCCTTCCGGCAGCTGCGACCCGAGGCCGCGCTCGCCGAGGCCGCGGACGCCGACCGAAGGCTCGAGGCGGGGGAGCGGCTTCCGCTGCTGGGGGTGCCGGTCGCCGTCAAGGACGACACCGACGTCGCCGGCATGCCCACCTACTTCGGCTGCGACGGCGTGCTCCCGCCCGCCGCCGACGACAGCGAGGCCGTCCGCAGGCTCAGGGCCGCGGGGGCCGTCGTCGTCGGGAAGACCAACTCCTGCGAGCTGGGCCAGTGGGCCTTCACCGAAGGGCCGGCGTTCGGTGCCACCCGCAATCCCTGGAGCACCGCGCATACGCCCGGCGGCTCGTCCGGCGGCTCCGCGGCCGCGGTCGCCGCCGGACTCGTCCCCGCCGCACTGGGGTCGGACGGCGCCGGATCCATCCGCATCCCGGCCGCCTGGACCCACCTCGTGGGCATCAAACCCCAGCGGGGCCGGATCTCCGTCCACCCGCAGAGCGACGCCTTCCAGGGCCTCACGGTCAACGGCCCGCTCGCCCGCACGGTCGCCGACGCCGCCCTCCTCCTGGACTCCGCAGCCGGACCCCACCCCCGTGACCCGCACCGTCCGCCCGCCGTCGACGCGCGTGCCGCGGCCCGCCGCGACCCCGGCACGCTGCGCATCGCCCTGTCGGTGCGGCCCCCGCTCACCCTCACCCGCAACGCGCCCCACCCTGAGGTCGTCCGCGCGGTCACCGCACTCGCCGAGACCCTCGCCCGGCTCGGCCACCACGTCGAGGAGGCCAGACCGCGCTACGGGCTGATCGGCCTCTCCTTCGTCCCCCGGGCCACCGCCGGCATCGCCGAACTGGCCGCGCTGCACCCCGAGCCCGGACTGCTCGACCCGCGCACCCGCAGCGCCCTGCGCACCGGGACCCGCCTCGGCGGGCGGATCGTCCGGGCCGCCCGCGCCCGCGAGGTGCTCCAGCACGCCCGGATCGGCGCGTTCTTCCGCGACACCCCCGGAGAGCCGGGATACGACGTGCTGCTCACCCCGACCACGGCCGCCCCGCCCCCACGCGTAGGGGCCTTCGACCATCTCAGCGCCTGGCGCACCGACCTCGCGATGACCGCGGCCTGCCCCTACGCCTGGCCCTGGAACGTTCTCGGATGGCCGGGAGTCAACGTCCCCGCGGGCTTCACCCGCGACGGCCTGCCCCTCGGTGCCCAGCTCCTCGGGCCCTCCCGCAGCGAGGCCCGGCTCATCTCCCTCGCCGCCCAGCTCGAGGCCGACCGCCGCTGGCACGAGCACCGCCCGCCCTTCCCCGGGGAAGGGGCCTGAACGGTTCCGGCGGGATTGGCGCGGGCCACTGTGGAGAGGGGACCGGTCACGAGATATCTTGATGTCAAGCAATGTTGCAGACGTGGAGCGGAGCACCCGGTGACTGACTCGACCATCATCTATACGCACACCGACGAGGCCCCCGCCCTGGCGACGTACTCGTTCCTGCCGGTCATCGAGGCGTACGCCTCGACCGCGGGTGTCACGGTGGAGCGCCGTGACATCTCCCTGGCGGGGCGGATCATCGCGGGGTTCCCGGAGCGCCTCAAGGCCGATCAGCGTATCGATGACGCGCTCGCCGAGCTCGGCGAGCTGGCCACGACTCCCGGCGCGAACATCATCAAGCTGCCCAACATCTCGGCCTCGATCCCGCAGCTCAAGGCCGCGATCGCCGAGCTCCAGGAGCAGGGCTACGACCTCCCGGACTACCCGGACGACCCGAAGACCGACGAGGACAAGGACGTCCGCGCCCGCTACGACAAGGTCAAGGGCAGTGCGGTGAACCCCGTCCTGCGTGAGGGCAACTCCGACCGCCGCGCCCCCGCGTCGGTCAAGAACTACGCCAAGGCGCACCCGCACCGCATGGGCGCCTGGACCGCCGACTCGAAGACGAACGTCGCGACCATGGGCGTCGACGACTTCCGCTCGACGGAGAAGTCCGCGGTCATCGCCGAGGCCGGCTCGCTGCGCATCGAGCTCGCGGGCGACGACGGCACCACCACCGTGCTGCGCGAGTCCGTCCCGGTCCTCGCCGGTGAGGTCGTGGACGCGGCCGTCATGCGCGTCGCCGCCCTGCGCGAGTTCTTCACCGCTCAGGTCGCCCGCGCCAAGGCCGAGGACGTGCTGTTCTCCCTGCACCTCAAGGCCACGATGATGAAGGTCTCCGACCCGATCATCTTCGGCCACGCGGTACGCGCCTTCTTCCCGAACACCTTCGCCAAGTACGGCGAGGTGCTCGCCGCGGCCGGCCTGACCCCGAACGACGGTCTCGGCGGCATCCTCAAGGGCCTCGACTCCGTGGAGTCCGGCGCCGAGATCAAGGCGTCCTTCGAGGCCGAGCTCGCCGAGGGCCCCGCCCTCGCGATGGTCGACTCCGACCGCGGCATCACCAACCTGCACGTCCCCAGCGACGTCATCGTCGACGCCTCCATGCCGGCCATGATCCGCACCTCGGGCCACATGTGGGGCCCGGACGGCAACGAGGCCGACACCATCGCCGTCCTCCCGGACAGCAGCTACGCCGGTGTCTACCAGGTCGTCATCGACGACTGCCGCGCCAACGGCGCCTTCGACCCGTCGACCATGGGCTCGGTGCCCAACGTCGGGCTGATGGCCCAGAAGGCCGAGGAGTACGGCAGCCACGACAAGACCTTCGAGATCCCCGTCACCGGCACGGTCCGCGTCGTCGACGCCAGCGGTGCCGTCGTCCTGGAGCAGACCGTCGGCGCCGGTGACATCTTCCGGATGTGCCAGACCAAGGACCTGCCCATCCAGGACTGGGTCAAGCTGGCCGTCACCCGCGCCCGCGCGACCGGCAACCCGGCCGTCTTCTGGCTCGACGAGGGCCGCGCGCACGACGCCAACCTCATCGCCAAGGTCAAGACCTACCTGGCCGAGCACGACACCGAGGGCCTGGACATCTCGATCCGGACCCCGCAGGAGGCCACCGCGTTCTCCCTGGAGCGCATCCGCCGCGGCGAGGACACCATCTCGGTGACCGGCAACGTGCTGCGTGACTACCTCACCGACCTGTTCCCCATCCTCGAGCTGGGCACCAGCGCGAAGATGCTGTCGGTCGTCCCCCTGATGAACGGCGGCGGGCTCTTCGAGACCGGCGCCGGCGGCTCCGCCCCGAAGCACGTCCAGCAGCTGGTCAAGGAGGACTACCTGCGCTGGGACAGCCTGGGTGAGTTCCTCGCCCTCGCGGTCAGCTTCGAGCACCTGGCGACCACCACGGACAACGCGCGCGCCAAGGTGCTCGGCGAGACCCTGGACCGTGCCACGGGCACCTTCCTCAACGAGGACAAGTCCCCGAGCCGCAAGCTCGGCGGCATCGACAACCGCGGCAGCCACTTCTACCTGGCGCTCTACTGGGCCCAGGAGCTCGCCGCTCAGACCGACGACGCCGCGCTCGCCGAGGCGTTCGGTCCGCTCGCCCGGACGCTGTCCGAGCAGGAGCAGACCATCGTCGGTGAACTGATCGCCGTCCAGGGCAAGCCGGCCGACATCGGCGGCTACTACCAGCCCGACCCGGCGAAGGCGGAGGCCGTCATGCGTCCTTCGGCCACCTTCAACAAGGCCATCGCGTCCCTGGGCTGACCCCGGCGCCGCACCACGACCGCCCCGGCGGGCCCCGGCCCGCCGGGGCGGTCGTGCGTCCGGGGCCCGTCGCCGGCCCCTCGCCCGCTCCGGAATCCGCCGCGGCGCCGCCCGCCGAGCGGCGCTGCGGGCGCGGAACGCTTCGTGGACACGGGCGAGGCGGACTGGCAGGCTCCGGAACAGCCTGAGTCCTGTCCGGCACGGGCAGCACCAGCCGCGAGGAACGGGAGACGCATGACGAACGATCCGCTGACCGACGCCGAACTCCGGCATGTCGCACGAGCCGTGGACCTGGCCGGGGAAGCACTCGCCGCCGGGGACGAGCCCTTCGGATCCGTGCTGGTGGACCCCGGCGGGCAGGTGCTGCGCGAGGCACGCAACCTCGTACGCACCACCGGCGACCCCACCCGGCACCCGGAGTTCGAGCTCGCCCGCTGGGCGGCCGCGCACCTGGACAGCGGCGAACGCGCGGCATGCGTGGTCTACACATCGGGCGAGCACTGCCCGATGTGCTCGGCGGCCCACGGCTGGGCGGGCCTCGGCAGGATCGTCTACGCGCACTCCTCCGCCGAGCTCACCCGGTGGCTGGACGAACTCGGTGCCGCACCGGGGCCCGTGCGCCCGCTGGACATCCGGGCCGTCGCGCCGGGAGTGGACGTCCGGGGACCCGTACCCGCCTTCACCGACCGGCTGCGCGCGATGCACCGCGAGCTCCGCACCCGGGGCGCCGACCGCACCTGAGGGCCGGCGCCGCACCCGCCCTCGCGGAGGGCTCGTATCCTCGGCGCATGATGCCAGGAACGACCGGCGACGGACCCGGGCACGTCACGCTGAGACAGATCCTCGACCACGACGAGGACGGGCTCCTGCGCCTGCTGCTCGCCCCCGCGGGGCAGGACGTCGCCGTCCGCGGGGTGATCATCGGGGACGAGGGCGCGGCCCGTCCGCACGAGGGCAGGATCGTGCTGGCGACGGGCCTCGCACCGGACCTTCCGCACGCCTCGGCCGTCGTGGCGGAGACGGCCCGGCGCGGTGCGGTGGCCCTGGTGCTGCGGGAGTCCCCGGCGGCCCCCGTACCCGACGAAGCGCTGGCGGCGGCCGAGGAGCGCGGTATCGCCCTGCTGGCCCGCGCCGAATGGGCGGACTGGGCCGACACCGCGGCGCTGCTGCGTTCCGCCACCGCCTACGCGTCCGCGGGCCGCGGCGACACGGACACGGGCCTCACGGCCGGTGGGGGACTGGCGGCCCTCGCCGACGCCACCGCCCGGCACTGCCACGGCTCGATCACCGTGGAGGACACCCAGTTCCGTGTGCTGGCCCACTCGGCGACCGGTCCCGACGCGGACGGGGTCCGCCGTTCCACGATCCTCGCCGGCCGGGTCCCGGAACAGCGCGTCGCCGAACTGCGGCGCAGCGGCCTGCTGCGGACCCTGTGGACCTCCCAGGACGTCATCCACCGACCCGCCGACGGCGACAGCCCCGAACGCCTCGTCGTCGCCGTCCGCGACGGAGGGGAGATGCTCGGCTCCCTCTGGGTGGCGGCCGACGGCCGAAGGCTCTCGCCCGAGGCCCCGCGGGCGCTGCGCCGGGCCGCCGCACTCGCCGTACCCCATCTGCTGCGCCACCGGCTGAACGAGGGCGGGTCCCTCCGGCGCGAGACCCACGCACTGCGCGCCCTTCTGCACGGGCAGGGTGACCGGAGGACGCACCTGTGGTCGCTCGGACTCCGGCCCGGCCTCCCCTGCGCGGTCGTCGTCGCCGTGCGGGAGGGTCCGCGCGGCGAGGGGCCGGGACCGCACCGGACACTGGAGGCGCTCGCGGTCCAGGCGTCCGTGACCAGGCCCTCGTCCCGGGTTCTGCGTGAACGGGACCGGATCGCCGTGCTGCTCCCCGTACGCGACGGGTCGGCTCCGGACGAGGCGCTCGTGCTGGCCAGGGAGCTCGACGGGCTGGCGGCGGGAATCACCGGAACCTCGACCGGTCCCGGTGCCGTGCCCGTCCGGATCGGTGCGGGCCCGGCCGTGGCGTCCGGCCTCGACGCGTCGCACTCCTACGCCGCCGCCCTCGACGTGGTGCGCGCCCTCCGCGACCGGGAGGCCAGGGGGTGCGACGAGCGCCCTGTCCGCTGCGCGGGACCCGGCGAGATGGGGCCCACCCTCGACGCGCTGCGCATGCTCGACGCGGTCCGTCCCGTATGGGAGTCGGGCGACGGGCCCGTGCACGAGCTGATCCGCGCGGACCTCGCCGCTGGTGGTGACCTGGTGCGGTCCCTCGCCGCCTACCTCGCGACCGGCGGGGACGTCCCCGCGGCCGCCCGACGGCTGCTGCTGCACCCGAACACCCTCCGCTACCGGCTCCGCCGCGTACGGGAACGTTTCGCGCTCGACCTCGACGATCCGGACATCCGTCTGGTCCTGGCCCTGGCGGTGCGTCTGACCGGCGTGGTCTGAGGGCATTCGAGGTGGTGTTCGTCCCGGAGGACGAAAGGGCGGAAGCCCTTCGTCCCCGGCGACGAAGACGGAGGAGGGGCGCGGGGACGAGTCTGTTCCCGTGCCCGTCCGCCCCGCTCGTGAGCACCTGCCGCAGCCTGTCCGAAGGATTCCCGTGCCCTCCCTCAGCGACGCCGCCGCGCAGGTGGCCCCTCCCCTTCCCGACACCGCCCCGCCCACCCCGCGGCAGCGCGTCCGTGCCGTGATGCGCCGGGCCGCGGCCGACGGGCTCCTGGGGGAGGAGCAGCCGGTGGCCGGCTTCCTCGACGCCGAAGGGATCCGGTCCTCGGTCCGGGATCTCGGTGCCGCCTTCGCCCATGTCCCGGACGTCCTGCACACCTTCGCCGTCAAGGCGGCTTCGCTGGTGCCCGTGCTGCGGATGCTCGCCGGTCTCGGCATGGGATGCGAGGTGGCCAGTCCGGGAGAACTGCGGCTGGCGCTCGACGCCGGCGTCCCACCCTCCCGGATCGTGCTCGACTCACCCGCCAAGACCCCTCACGAGATCCGCGAGGCGCTCGCGCTGGGCGTCGCGGTCAACGCCGACAACCTCGACGAACTGCGCCGCATCGACGCCCTCCGCCCGGAGGGCTGCACCTCCGTCGTCGGACTCCGGGTCAATCCACAGGTCGGAGGCGGGTCGATCGGAGCCATGAGCACCGCCACGACGACGTCGAAGTTCGGTGTGGCGCTGCGCGACCCGGGAATGCGCGAGCGGGTCGTCCGCGCCTTCGCCGAGCGTCCCTGGCTGACCCGGCTCCACGCGCACGTCGGCTCCCAGGGCTGTCCCCTGGAGCTCATCGCGGAGGGGGTCGCGCAGACGTACCGGCTCGCCGAGGAGATCAACGAGGGGCTCGGCACCCGCCGGATCACCAGCCTGGACATCGGGGGCGGCCTGCCGGTGAACTTCGGTGACGACGAGATCCGCCCCACCTTTGCCGAGCACGCCCGCGTGCTCGCCGCGGCCGCACCGGGGCTCTTCGACGGCCGGTACGGCCTCGTCACGGAGTTCGGCCGCTCGCTGCTCGCGAAGAACGGGTTCATCGGTGCCCGGGTGGAGTACGTCAAGGAAGCCGGTGGCCGGCGGATCGCGGTCACCCACGCGGGCGCCCAGGTCGCCACGCGAACGGTCCTCATGCCGGAGGCCTGGCCCCTGCGCGTCGGCGCGTACGACTCCGACGGCCGTCCGAAGGGCGGTACGCCGGTCCGTCAGGACGTCGCGGGACCCTGCTGTTTCGCCGGAGACGTCGTCGCCCGAGACCGTGAGCTTCCGGCGCTGGAGGAGGGCGACTTCGTCGTCCTGTACGACACCGGGGCCTACTACTTCTCGACGCACTGGGCGTACAACAGCCTCCCGCGACCGGCCGTCCACGGTTTCGGAGCCGATCCGTCCGGGAGCGTGCGGCTGGCCACCGTCCGCTCAGCGCAGACGCTCGACGAGATCGCCGCCGAGAGCGGGCTCGCCCACGCAGGCGCCCTGGCCGGACTCGGCGCACAGGAACGGAGCTGAGCCTTCCGGGAACGCCCCGGCCCCGGGCGGGGTGCGGGGCACGCTCCCGCGTCAGTCGGCGTGTCCGCCCGCACCCCCGTCCGACCAGCCGCCCGAGTCCAGGGAGTGCGCGAGGCCGTGGCCGCCGGTGGTGACATCGGAGTACAGGTCGGCCAACTCGTTCCCGAGCCGGCCGGAGGGCGGGAAGGGGTGGGTGGCAGGGGCCCCGGAGCCCCCGCCGGCGAGCCGCGCGGCCTCCTGCGCGGAGGTGAGGTGCTCGGTCCAGGCCGCGGTCCGGGCCGTCAGGCGCCGACGGGCCGCGAGGCCCCGCACTCCCGGGTACACGGCCGCCGGGATGTCCGCTGTCCCGACGAGCACGGCCAGCGCGAGGTCGCGCCGGTCGGGCGGCGTGCCGGGAGCCGCGTCGATCAGCGCTCCGAGCCGGTCCACGACCGCGCGCCGACGGGCCACGTCCACGGAGACGACGTCGTGCCGGGTACGGCCGGCCGCGTCCCGCCACCGGCGGCACCTCAGGGCCTTCTGGTCCTCCAGCCGGGAGTAGTACTCGCTGACGAGCGACTGCGGAGCCGTGCCCAGCCACTCCCGGAAGGACGGCGGCGGGACCGTACGGCCGAGGCTCAGCAGAATGTTGTCGAGCCGGCGGTCCTCGACGGACTCCGTGCCGAGGACCTCGATCCGGCGAGGACCGAAGGCGATCCGGCCGGTCAGGTGCAGTTCGACCAGTTCCGAGGCGCGCAAGGCCGCCCGGAGGCGGTTCTCGGACCGAATCCGCGGACGCCGCCGACCGGTCCCCACCGCGAGCAGCAGCAGTTCGTCCCCCAAGGTCATACCGGCCACGGTAGGCGTGGAGGCACCGCGGAGGGGAGGCTTCCGCGACGGCTGCCCAGGGACCGGGAACGGCAGGGGGTGCCGGGCGCGCACGAAAGGGGGTGTCCGGGCTTCGCCCCCGCGCGGTTGCGGGACGAGACGCGACCGGTGGTGCGCCCGGTCCGCACACGACGTCCCTACGGCACGCGCGCGGTCCACCCCTCGGTGGCGAACTTCGTCCGCACGAGCTCCTGCGCCCGCGCCATCTCCTCCGCGGTGACCTCGCCGGTGGTCAGCCCGTAGCGGTTGCGGAAGGAGGCGATCATGTTCTCGATCACCTGCTCCCGTGCGAGGCCGGTCTGGCGCCGGAGCGGGTCCACCCGCTTCTTCGCGCTCCGGGTGCCCTTGTCGGACATCTTCTCCTTGCCGATGCGGAGCACTTCGAGCATCTTGTCGGCGTCGATGTCGTACGACATGGTCACGTGGTGCAGCACGGCTCCCGGGCCGCCGTCGGGGCCGACCATCCGCTTCTGGGCGGCTCCGGCGATCTTGCCGGCGTCGGTGGCGATGTCGTTGAGGGGCTGGTACCAGGCCTTGATGCCCATGTCGCCGAGCGCGGCCAGGACCCATTCGTCCAGGAACGCGTAGCTGTCGGCGAAGGAGAGCCCCGACACCAGTGACTCGGGCACCGAGAGCGAGTAGGTGATGGTGCTCATCGGCTCCACGAACATGGCACCGCCACCGGACACGCGGCGCACCACGGTCATTCCGTGCCTGGCCACCCCATCGGGGTCCACCTCGTTCCGCAGGGACTGGAAGCTGCCGATGACCACGGCCGGCGCGGCCCACTCCCAGACCCGCAGGGTGGGGGGCCGCCGTCCGGCCGCCACCTCGGCGGTGAGCACCTCGTCCAGCGCCATGTGGAGAGCCGGGGCCTGCGGTTGTGCGTGCACCAGCTGCCAGTCGTAGTCGCGCCAACCCGTCGCGCGGGCCAGCGCCCGGCGTACGGCGACGCCCACGCCCTCCGCGGTGAGCCCGAGCATGACGGTCGACTCCGGCAGCGCCGCGGTGATCCTCGCCCCCAGGCCCGCCGCGTCCGTCGATGAGGGGGCGCCCTCCAGGGCCTCGTTGATCGCGAGGATCGCCTCGTCGGGCTCCAGGAAGAAGTCCCCCGCGACCGTCACGTCCCGCAGGAGGCCGTCCTCGACCTCCAGATCCACGACCACGAGCTTGCCGCCGGGCACCTTGTACTCGCCATGCACGGGCGTGCTTCCTTTCGGCGGGTGGGGTGGAGCGCCTGCTTCCGCTCCTCCGTGTGGTGGGAAGCGTACTGAGTCGTGGCCGTTCGCCGGGTGAGGCGGACCGCGGTTCCCCGGGGCGGGGGGGGGGGGGGGCCCCGGGGGGCCCCCGCGCCCACCCCCGGGACAGGCCCCGCGCGGGCCCCCCCCCCCCCCCCGCACACCCCCCGGGGGGGGGGGGGCGCCACCGGGG